>DUUU01000279.1 GCA_012841485.1 Armatimonadota bacterium | reverse complement strand
TCCTCTTTCCAAGCGGCACGGTTTCGTGCCGTCCTTACAGGCGCGCGATTACCCTCTGAGCGGCCTCCTCGAAGAGGCGCTGCCATTCGGGCGCCAGCAGGCACTCCGTCACTTCGTACCCGCCCTTATCATAGTCAGACGCCGGGGGGCCATAGTGGAGGTAGCCATTCGAGAAGGCGGCCAGGAAGGTATGCTCGTAGGGAGAAGCGCGCTTGATATTCAGCCCAACTTCGGTGAGCACCTCGGCGGGCGAACTGATCAGTACGCACTCGCCGATCCGAATGCCCAGCACCTCCGCGGGAATCGTCGGCGAGCCGGCTTCCTGGTTGATCGCTTGATGCTTGCGCAGCGTCGCCAGGTCATCCTGGATTCGCGTCAGCTTCTCCATTGCCTCGATGTTCTTCAGGTATTTCGCGATGTTACGTCGGTTCAGGTCATCCATGGCGGCGGGGTCCGGAACAGCGCCCGCATTGGCATCGCGCGCCGCGCTCGCCGCCTGCAGGTAACGGTAGGCCTCGCCTCCGGGATAATCGGGAGCGAGCGCATGCTGCAGGTAGAGGGGCAGGAAGCTCCGGAAGTTCAGGCTGGTCGAGCGAAGGGATGCGAGCAACGCCGCCTGCTCCTGGAGCAACTCGGCGATCCGCTCCGGGAAGTCGGTTCTTCGCGGCAGCGCGATGGTCTCCGAGGCAACGCTGATCCTGGCCTCCTCCGTCCGGATCTGGCGCGCGGCCTTGAGCGCGCTGAGCCCCAGGCGGATCCCCATCGGCTCGATGTCGCGCGGGCGATCAAACGCCTTGAAGCCAAGGTCGATGACGTCGCCGCCCGCTCCCTGGATGAAGAGCGCCATGGCGCCCTCGCCGAGGCTCTCCTCGATCACACGGGAGGCAATCCCGGGGAAGTTGGCGGTGAGGCTCCCCTCCACATCGCCAAAGAGCGGGTGGCACGCGAAGTTGTAGATCACCGCGAGCGGCCGGCCATCCGCGCGATCCACCCGCAGGATGCCGATCTCGGGATCGATAGGGCCCACCGCGGCCACCTCCTCATCGGGCGGAGAGGGGTGCGCATGGCGAAGCGTCCAGTGCTTGCCGTTCTTCAGGCGCAGAGTCCGGTTCATCGTGATCCGGCTCTCGCGGCCAGCTCCGGCACCCACCCGGGCCGCGACCATCCCCTCCTGCGCCCAGCGGAGCGCATCAAAGACGCGCTCCACCTGCGCGGCATCATCGCAGAGCAAAGGCCCGGGCGGGTGCGTGTGCGAGGCGTTGACCAGGAGACTGGCCCCCGGAATGCCCAGATCCTCCTCCACCCGGGCACGCAGCGTGGGCAAGAACTGTTCCCCGACATCAGACAGCGCCCCCCGGCTGATTGCTCTGCCGCCAATCGCGGTCGTGTCCATCGCGACGATCCCCACCCGGGTGTGGCCGTCGTCCAGGACCAATACCTTGGCAAGCAGCGGGTCGCGAACCCGCGCGCCCTTCGCGTCGGTGGTCAGGTCACACCAGGCGGTACCGGCGCGCAAGCCGCTCGCGCGCTCGCGCCGCAGTTCCGCTCCACTCATCGCATCCGCCTCTCTCCCATCGCTATACGACCCCTATGCTGCCCGGCGGCCTGCCTCCCAGGCATCATGCGCTCGGAGACCCCCCCTTTTCATTCGTGGCGTCGGCAAACTCGGTCGCCGAGGAGAAGCTATTCTCGACCAGGCGCGATCCCAGCGCCTCGCGCGCCGCCGGAAGATCGAAGGCCGATAGCACTCCCCGTGGGAAGTTGACGGCCGGCCAGAAGGTGAAGGGCGCTGTGGCCAGTGCGAGGAAGCTCTCTGGGGCTTCGCGGCTAGCCACGCTCGTGATCTCGGGATCGAGCACGCCGGCCAGGACTGCCAGTACCGCGCCCTGCTTGCGTCCGACCAGATGAACCTCCTTCGCGCCCTCGGCGCGCAGCAGGCGCACGGCCGCGAGGACATCGCGCACCCGCGCGCCCAGCAACGCCTCGCCATACAGGACGGCGTGCCCGGCGGCCATATAGTCATGGCCATACAGCCGGTATAGATCTTCCAGGTGGTACAGCCCCTCGCCCAGCCCCCGGACGTCGAGCGACCAGAAATCATCTACGCCGGCAAGCGCGTCGGCGCGCTCCAACTCCTGCTGGCTATCGAAGTTCGGCAGATAGAGCACGGCACTTGCCGCCGGGCTGAGCCGGAAGGGCGTTCCCTCGCGGCAGACGTGCCGCAACACGCAGCAGATGCCCGGGTCGCTCTCCACCACGAAGCGATAGACCCGATGGCCGGTATCGGCGCACTTCGACGGCGTCTGGAAGAGGCGGCGATGGTGGGGCACTGCTTCTGGCAGCCGCACTCCCAGGGCACGCACGATCCTCTCCGGCAGCGCCTCGGGCGAGACGGGCTCGCGAGCAGCAGCAACACGGCGCGCCTGCTCGGCTACCAGTTCGTACATGGGCCGGCTCCCGGCGCGGCACACGTCGCCCTCCGGGGTGACCTTCAGATCCTCCTCCTCGAGGGGCGGCAGTGGCCGCTGGGGCGCGGGCGCCGGCTTCCCGAAGACACGGTTGAAGAAGGTCACCATCGCGATCTGATTCGCCTCGCTGAAGGCGTGGGTCTGCACATCCATCGAGAGCCGGCAGGTGTCGGGATCGCCCCCCAGGATCTCGTGAATCCGGCGCAGCTCCTCGTAGCCAGCGCGCAGGCCGCGGTCGTCGAAGAAGTCCAGCTCCTGGCCCAACAGGAGCGCGGGCGAGCCGGCACGGGCGATGAAGAAATCGATCTTGTCGAGGCCGGCGGCAAGGAGGCCGGGAGGGTACTGCTCCTCGTCGGCCGGCATGGCATTCTCCAGGTCTCTCAAGTAGCTGGTACACCAGCAGGAGGAGGCGACGGCGGCGAAGCGCGGCTCCATGGCCCAGAGGTAGGCGCTCATCGTCCCCCCGCCTGACTGCCCGGTGACCGCCAGCTGCCCGGGATTCACCTCCGGGCGCGACACGAGGCAGTCGAGGGCACGGATGCCGTCCCACAGCCGCCAGGCGCCGAACCAGTCGCCACACGCCTGAAGCTGCCGCCCGATGATGTTGTGGCCATCACAGTTGTTGTTGCGCGATAGCCGCCCGCCCGTATCCAGCAGGCTATACAGCTCGCGCTCGCCCTGGTTAACCGGATCGTAAATCAGAGCGGCATACCCCTCGCGCACCAGCCGGACGCACGCTCCGGCATAGCGCTCGTACGCTTTGCCGTTGTGGCTATGTCCACACGTGATGACCACTCCGGGTACGCGTTCCGGTGCCGCCGATGGCAGGTAGAGGTTGGCCGCGACCAGGAATCCGGGCCGGCTCTCGAAGGTGAGGTGCTCGATGCGGAAGCCCTCATGATTCGATACCCGCCACACGCGCTCGTTCAGCGGGGTGCGCGGCGGGAGCGGGCCGAAAGCGGCCGCGATCCCCTGTCGGACCTCTGCGACATACTGGCGGGCCTCCTCGGGCGAGCAGATCGCCGCGAGGCGCTCCGCACGCCGGGCATACGTCTCACGCATGCGCGCAATGTAGTGCTCCTCGAGCTGCTTCGGGTAGTCGTGATAGCGCACTGGTTTCCTCCCAATCACACGCCGATGGTTTCAGGAGTTGCGCCGGTGGTTCGCGCGGGGAAGCGGAGGGAGCTCCTCCGTTGAAGCCTCTCTCCGCTCACCCTAGCCGCATTCCGGCGCACGGCCCTTGTCAGCGCGCCGTGACCAGCAAGCGTCCGGGATGCGTGGCAAGGCGAGGCTGGCAGCCCTCTCCAAACTCGATGTGGATATCTTCGACCGCGTTTGCCAGATCCAGCTTCCAGGCGCCGCGCGTTGCCTTCACCTCGCCGCGCACCTGCACCTTGGGCTCCTCGCGCGTGTCCCTATCCACGAGCACGGTGCCATCGGGCGACCGGAATGTCACCCGGACATGCTCAGCAGGAGCATCGCTATGGATGCTGAACGCAAAGCGCTCCACACCCGCCTCGGGGGCAAAGTAGGCCGCGGGCTGATCATGCACGAGCCACAGCTTCGAGCCAATCAGCGAGGCATAGCGGTTTGTCAGCTTGAGCTGGCCTCGCCCCCGTCCGCTGCTTACCGCGATCCCGTAAACACCCTCCTCGGGCGCCACGAGGTCGATGGAAACTGGTTTGCCGATCTCCGCGCGCAGCGTGGTCAGCAGCTTCCCTGAAGGGGAGACGACGGCCATCACGCTGGGGTGGCGGATGTGCGCCAGTTGGAGCGCAACCAGCTCGCCACGCAAGCGCTCGCCCTGCTTCAGGAGCACCTGATACGTCGCCGCGGTACGATGGATGAAGGCATGCTCCAGCGCCTCCTGGGGAACCGGATCCGTATTGAAGGGGACGAGCTTCGCGCCCGCAACGCCTCGGGCCTCATCCGCGACCGCCGCATCAAACGGGTTCGGGGTTTCGGCCGGCTGCCGCCAGAGCGAGTAGTCACCCCGGGCGATGCAGTCGTTGGCGCGCTTGAACCAACGGAAGTGATCGCGATGGTCCTTGTGGTAGTCCGGCCCCTCGTAGAAGACCCAATAGCCGTGGCCGAACTCAGCGCCCAGCACGGCGCTCTTGCCCTCAAACTCGGGGTTGGCACCTGGCACGATCGGGTCGAGACCGGCCATGTAGCGGATCGTCGGGTCAACCTTGTCGAGCGCCTCCCGAGCATTGATCATGATCTCGCGCAACCGCTCCAGAGTAGCCGCGAGGTCATACTCATGCCGCCAGTAGGTATCGACCTCCGCCATGATCAGCGGGGCCTGCTTGGTATGCCACTCGCGCCAGACTGCCTCCCGGATGAAGAGCGAATGGGTCGCAGGGTAGACCACGAACTGGAAGCGCGGGTTGAGGGCATCCACCTCCTGGCGCAGCTTTCGGGCGCGCTCGCGCCACCGGCCCACCTGGAACTCCTCGAATGCCTTGGTCTGGCCCTGCTTCTCCAGCCACTCCGCGCGGTTCGCGGGAAGCGGGTCTGGCAGGCTCAGCCCGCGGGCCTGAGCAAACTGGCGCAGGATCGGCTCGTCATACGAGAGCGTGTAGCACATGCCGCCGCCGATCTTCACCCGGTCGTAGTTCTCAAAATCGAGGAAGACGCCAAGGACCGAGGGCACCTCGCGAGAGAGCCGGGCATAGAAAAGGATGCGGTCGCGCCAGTAGTCCCAGAGCGCGTCGGCGTTGGGGCTGGCGAGCGACCCGGTGCGCCCCAGCTCATCCGTCGCCCGCAGCTTGGGGTCGCCGGTCTCGACGCGCGTGCCACGAATCCAAGGCATATAGAAGAGGCCCTGCTCCATCGCCATGCGCGCCACGCGCTCCACGCGTTCGTTCTCATCCGCGCCGGTGCGCGGCACGACTACGTTGAACCCGGCCGCCTTGATCTCGGCCACGTGCTCCGGCGTCATCACCCACTCATTGCTCGCCATGAGCACCTTGTCGACCAGGATCCGGTAGGGCTCTTCCTTGCTGCCCAGCTTCGCCCGGCGAGTTTCCCACGTCTCCTGTGCGCCCGCGCCGGCAGTGAAGAGCATAAATAGAGTGACCAGAGCCACCTGCAAGGCGCTCGCGTGCGCCAGGCGCACCCGGGCATCCATCGTTACTCTTTTGGTAATAATCATAGTCACTTGCATCCTTTCGGCAACGGAGCAGGCTGGATGAGGGCGGGCCCTCTCTCGCCTTGTGATCAGTCAGAAGGTGAGTTCAACCTTCAGGGGCCAATCCCCTTGCGCACCGGAAGCGAGAGAAGGGGCAAGTGGCACGCGCAACACGCCATCAGGCGCCCCTGGCGTGAGAGCAGTCTCTTTTTATCCAGGTGAGCGAGCCGCGCATTTCAGCTGAAACGGACCTTCCGCGGCAACCAGTGCCTATCGCGGTAGCGTGAATCCTTTTGGCCACTTCGTGGTGCTATCGTAGCGGATTTGTTCGAGGAAAGCATCCGTCAGATCAGCCTCGGAGAGATCCGCCCCGCGGAGGTCAGCTCTCATGAGAAAGGCACCCCAGAGGAGTGCCTTGTGCAGGTTGCAGCCAGAGAGATTGGCACAGGTGAGATTCGCCTCGGGTAGAAGGGCATGAGAGAGATCCGCGCCGCTCAGGTCCGCGCCGTGGAGAGCGGCCCGGGCCAAGTCCGCATCGCGCAGGTCAACGCCGCGCAAATCACGCCCACCGCCCAAGCCGTTGACCAGCTCCCACACCAGCCGCCACTTGTCGTCCAGGATCGTCTTTCTGTCTATCAGGGTCCCCTCCAGGCGTGCCCAGGAGAGATCTGTTTCGGCGAGGCAGGCACCACGCAGGTCCACATCGGTAAGGCTGGTAAAGTAGAGCTCCGCGTCAGCCAGATCCGCCTGCCGGAGGTCGGCGCAGCTCAGGAAGCACGAGAGCAGCCTGGATTCGGTGAGATCCGTGTGGCTGAGGTTGGCGTAGGAAAGATCCGATGCTTCTATGATGGCGTCGGCCAGGTCGGCCTATTCCAGATTTGCCTCTTCCAGATTCACAGAGATGAGAAAGCTGCTCCCGAGATTTGCCCGGCTCAGATCGGCGCCGCTAAGATCGACGTCGTTGAGCCGGATCTTGCTCAAGTCAGCCTTGCGGAGGTCGCGTCCGCTACCGCCATTCGTCGCTAGGTCGTGGACTAACCGCCACTTGGGATCGATATCGGTTGCCTCATCGAGGAGCGCATCCCGGAAATTCACGTAATCCAGGCTAGCTCCACGCAACAAGGCACTTCCGAGGTCCGCGCCAACCAACGTGGCGCTGCTTAGGTCAGCACCTTCCAGGTTCGTTCCTCTTAGGCAGGCTCCGGTCAGGTCCACATCAAACAGGTCGGCCCCGTTCACATTGACCCCACTCAGATTGGCCCCGGCGAGTTCTTCAGCATCGACGACCAGGAGCGTCTCTCCTGTCTCCGCGTGGGTGATCTCAACCATCTGCTCTCCTCCCTTGCCATCGCAACGCTCCCAGGTCTATTCCCACTCTGCCAGCCACTTCCTGCCGTGCGTGAAGGAAGCGGCAGAATTTGTCAGCCACCATGGGGTCGCCCGGGCAGTCCGTCGGTTGGTGCAAAGCAGGCACGAAAGGATAGAATAGGAATGGCGTGGCAGTCGAACCCCTCGCGAGCACCATTGGTAGAAGGCGCCAGATATTGCACATATCGTGAGTTTATTTTTGGTAAAACACCCATGAGGAAATGCGGCCCCTCAGTCCGAAATCGCTGTTCCTGCTCAGGGAAAATGTCAGTAGTTTGCCTAGCGAAAATGTCACTAACACACAATTGAGTGGCACCAGAGGATGGTCCTCTCCCGAGCTCAGACGCATGAATGCAGATAGGACATCTGCCGCGCCCTGGCCTTTGGATTGGGCACCTTCGTTTTGGCTGGCGCGGCAGATGCTTGCGACTTTGCTATCGCACGCTGCCCAGGTGGCATCGTGCGATAGCAAAGTCGCTCTTTTCCATGGTAGAGGAACGTCTCTCCTGTCGCTGTCACATGGACCGAGATCCGCTTCCCGGACAGGCTGTTCTCTCCCTTGGTGCGCAGGATGAGAAGATCCTGGTGTTTCCAGGAGATCGTATGGTCCTTGCGCACGGTCCGCTCCTCTCGGATCGCGAAGTAGTAGTCCAAGTCCATCTGCTCTGGCAGCGCAACCCACGCGCTTTCCCCGTCGGCAGGCTCCTTGGCAAAGCGCTCGTTATACCGAGCGAGGAAGCCGGGCAAGTAGGCGTTCGCCTCTTCCAGGGTGTTGACCCCGGCAGCGCGCAGCTCCTTTACCAGGCGGTCCTGGAGCGTACGCCAGAGCCGCTCGATACGCCCTTTTGCCTGGGGCGTGCTTGCGGCAATCGACTGGCACCCCAATTCACTCATGATCCGCTGTAACTGGCTCTGCGGCTCCTTTCCCGCCAACTCATCCTCGATGCTCGCTTCCTTTGGAGAGCGCAGAATGGTATGCCGGTCGTGGTAGTAACTCATGGGCAGGCCGTAGGTGGTCGCGATCGTTTTCAGCAAGAGGAGGTAGCCAACCTGGTCCTCTGTAGGACGGAAGAGGAGGAAGAGGACCTTGCCGGTGGCATCGTCAACGGCGCCCACCAAGGTCATCTTTGGGCCGTGCCCCTCGAGCCAGTCGTGGTGGCTGGCATCGATCTGGAGCATCATGCCCTCCGCGCTGCGCCGCTCGCGCCGGCGATAGGAGCGATTGGGCTTCTTGCGCTGGACCTGGCGTAGCCCCATCTCCTTGAGGATGCGGTCGAGAGTGAAGCGTCCGATATCAATGCCTTCTTGGATGAGCACCTCATGGATGTGGCTGGTGTTGAAGTCGTGGTATGTCCCACCCTCGCCGGCCAAGGCTCGTAAGCGCTCCCTGACCTCGTCCGAGGTGCGGTTGGCTGGACGCGAGCCTGTGTTGCCATGCACGACACTGGCGGCTCCCCTTTCCCGGAACTTGGCAACGATACGGTAGAACTGGCGCACACTGACTTTGAGGGCTTGAGCAGCTGCGCAGACGTCTAGCTTCCCATCCATGAACCGGGTGATCACCTCAACCCGGTCCTGCTGTCTCTTGTTCAAAATAACACACTCCATACTCCACGGTTCACCGTACGGAGTGACATTTTCCCTGAGCAGTTAACTGTGACATTTTCCCTGAGCAACAACAATGCCCAAGTGCTTGACACAAGCGCACCTGAATGATATACTCTAGGTCGTGAGGCGCGCCTTTCATGAGAGTTCGGGGGGCGCCGCGACAATAGCTGGATGGCGGCCTCTTGGCCCAAGTGCGATGCTTCATCCACTGTCGGGGCAAATCGAGGTTTCACTAGCCACCGACTCCTATCCTTGGCCAGCCGTACATCTAGTGTTGAACTGGGATGTCCTCTCTTCGGCGTTTGGGCATATCATCCTTCGGCTATCCGCGCCATGCGTGAGAGTCGCGACCCAGAGTCCCGGGTGCATCCATACCTGGAGTCATTCCCCTCCCGTGCAAAGCACGACGATGAGGGAAAGGGCAGCGCCTGCCTGAAGGGGAACCTTCTCTCGATATAAGTCATCCGTCTCTTTCTGATCAGAAGGGCTGCTTCGGCGCGGCAACTCCAACATCGATCCGAACCGGCGAGCAGATTCGAGCGCGAGTGTGCCGTGACCGCGGTGCCGGGTGAACAGACCCGGCGAAGGGCGATGCGCATGACCCCGTGCGACGAGACCCAGCGTGCAGCGTCTACACCGACTGTCGCCAGCTGTCCTTATCTCGGTCATCGTGAGGCAAGCGAGAAGCCACATGCCTACGCGACGCGACGCAACGTTTGCTACGCGCGGCGAGGGCGCTCCCGCGCCTATTCGAGCGTCACGCGCGAGGTGCAGATGGAGAGCTGCCTGGAGCCTGCCGGAGGCTGGCCAGTGTGTCGCCACTTCGTGGCAGCGATGGCCGAGCACCGGCCGCCCCCTCACGCAGTACCGGAGGGGGGTCACTCCGCGCTGGTGCGCCGGCGTTCACGCCGCTCGTCTCGGTTGCGCTCTCTGCGACGCCGCATGGTGCGCCGACTCGGCCCGCTTTTCTGGTTTTTCTGTATCATCGCTGGCTCCGCACTCCTTGGCATTCTGATCGCGAGGAGCAGCAGATCTGCCTGGTAAACCCAGGTACACTACCCGACCATTTGGGGATTCCATCTTGGATCTAGATAACACTCCAGCTCAAGGGAATGGCCATTCGTCCACCGTTCCGGGGGGCGGGCTGCACCCAGCCGCGTGGCAAGATCCCAGCGCCGCCCTGCAAGAGTACGTACGGATCCTGGTCAATCGGCGGTGGAGCATTCTGCTTTGCTTCCTGGGAGTCTTCCTCTCGGCGGCGGCTTACGTCTACTCGCAGCCGCGGATCTACCGGGCCACGGCGAAGGTGCAGGTCGTCCAGATCGTGCAGCCTATTCTGGTGAGCG
>DUUU01000278.1 GCA_012841485.1 Armatimonadota bacterium | reverse complement strand
GCCCCGTCTTGAGGGACGGGGCGCCTCGCCACGTTACTGGAGCAGCGTCACACCCCCAGGATCGCGCGGTAGAGGAGTATCGCGGGGATCCTGATGACGGCTCCGAGCATGCCGGTGACCAACAGCAGGATCAGCATCAGCAACCCGAACCTATCGAACACCTTGGCCACCGCGAGCGCCGTTTGGTTGGGCAGCAAGCTGAGGAGCACCTTCGAGCCATCGAGGGGCGGCACCGGGATCAGGTTGAAGAGGGCGAGCGCCAGGTTCAGCCAGATCAACTGCTGCATCACCCCCGGGAAGCCGTCGGCGCCCAGTTGGAGCAGGCCACTGCGGAAGCCCAGGACGCCGATCAACAGCGCGAGCAGGATGTTGGAGGCCGGCCCGGCAGCAGAGACGAACAGCGAGCCCCAACGCGGGCTGCGGAAGTTGTAGGGGTTCACCGGAACCGGCTTTCCCCACCCGAACCCACCGATGAGGATCAGGATCGTGCCGAGGGGATCCAGGTGCTTCAGCGGGTCCAGGGTCACGCGGCCCATCGCCGCGGCCGTATCGTCGCCAGCCCAACGAGCCGCCCAGGCGTGGGCGAACTCATGGATGGGGATGGCGATCATGAGTGCGAGGCCAAGAAAGGCCCATTCCGCCACCGTTCGCTCAAACAGATGATCTAGCACACTTGCTCCTTATCCACTCGCCGGGGCCACGAGCTCCTTCAGCCGCTCCCGAGCATACTCCGTCTCCGCCTCCACTGAGGGCAGTTCCCCATCGAGACGCCGGTCCAGGATCTCGCGCAGCACCGTGCCAACAAGGGGGCCGCGCGGGTAACCGAGCGCGATCAGGTGATCGCCATTCAGACGCGGGCGCGTATGCCGCAACTCGCGCAAATAGAGTGCCACGCGCTCGCGTGCCTGCTCGCTTCCCTGGACGATCACGGCGAGGAGCAACGCCTCCACGGGGAGGTCCCGGCAGGCCCAGTACACCTCGCTGGCTCGCACGCCCATCCGATCCGGGCCATGCCACGGCTGCTCCAACACGGCGCAAAGCCGGGGCAATGCGAAGAGTGCCGCGCGCACAATCTCCCGATGTCGGGCCCGCAGGTGCAGGCGCGTCTCCATGAAGCGCGTCGCCGATTCCACCCCCAACGGCGTCGTCAGGATCGCGAAGAGCACGAGCCACCTCTCGACGCGGGCTCTGCATCCCAAATCATTATACCATGCGATCGTGGGATCCGCCCGTTGGAGGCGCTCGCGCGTCTCGCGCGTCAACTCCAATCCAGGCCAAAGCGCGGGGAACAGGCCCAGCTCCTCCCACCGTTCAATGGCCAGCAAGGCGCCCTGCTCCTGGAGGGTTCGCACGACCTCCTTGCGCAGCCGCGCCGGCGAGAGCTGGCCGATGACGTGGTGTTCGATGGCAGTGCGCGCAAGCCGCTCCGTGCCCGGGGCGAAGCGAAAGCCGTAGCGGGCCTCGAAGCGGATGCCGCGGAAGAGGCGCGTGGGGTCTTCGATAAAGCTCAAGGAGTGCAGGACGCGGACCCGGCCGGCGCGCAGGTCGCG
>DUUU01000277.1 GCA_012841485.1 Armatimonadota bacterium | reverse complement strand
GTCGCCGCCGCGCGTCTCCTGGCGCGCGAGCGCCCGGACGCGATTGCCAGCACCGGCGGCTACGCCGGCGCGGCCCTCGGCTTTGCCGCCGCCCTCCGCCGCGTCCCGATGCTCCTCTTCGAGCCAAACGCCATTCCCGGGCGCACCATCCTCCTTCTCTCGCGGTGGGCGCGTCGCATCGCCGTTGCCTACGCCGAGTGCGGCCCGCGCTTCGGGCCCAAAGCAGAGGCGCGCGTGGTCCTCACCGGCACGCCAGTGCGCCCGGACATCGGCGGGGGAGAACCGGTCGCCGCCCGAAAGGCCTTCGGGCTGGATCCCGACCGACCCACGCTCCTCGTCGTCGGCGGCAGCGCGGGCGCGCGCTCGATCAACAACGCCGTCATCGCGGCGGCGCCGGCGCTGCTGGATGCCGGCGCGCAGATCCTGCACCAGACGGGGCGCGCCAACATCGAGGGGGTGAAGGCCGCCACCACACAGCTGGTCGGCCGCGGTTACGTGCCGGTGGATTACCTGGAGAACATGGGAAACGCCTATGCCGCCGCGGATCTGATCCTCTGCCGCTCGGGCGCGTCCACCATCGCGGAGGTGACCACCTGCGGGCTGCCCGCGGTGATGGTGCCCTACCCCTATGCCGTCGGCGATCACCAGACTTACAACGCGCGTGCCCTTGCCGATGCCGGCGCCGGCCGACTCCTTCCCGATGCGGAGTTGACCCCGGAGGGCCTCGCGGAGGCCGTCCTCTTCTACCTCAACAACCGGGAAGCGCGCCAGCGCGCCTCAGCCGCCAGCCGCTCGCTTGCCCGGCCCGACGCCGCCGCCTCTATCGTCCGCCTGCTGGAGGAGATGGGCGGTACTATGATACGATCGAAGCCATGAAACGAGTGCATATCGTCTCGATCTGCGGGGTAGCGATGAGCGCCCTCGCCAAAATATTGAAGGACCGCGGCTACGCCGTCACCGGCTCGGATGAGGATGTGCATCCCCCCGTCACCGACCTCCTCACCGAGTATGGCATCCCCTACGTCGAGGGCCACCAGGCAGAGAACCTGGGAGACCCGCTGCCCGACCTGGTCGTGGTCGGTAACCACGCCGCCGTAGATAATCCCGAGGTTACGGCGGCGCGCGAGGCGGGCCTGCCGATCCTCTCGCTCCCCCAGATGCTGCATGAACTCCTGGCCGACTACGAGCCAATCGTCGTCACGGGCACGCATGGCAAGACGTCCACCTGCTCCCTTCTCGCCTGGATGCTAGAGCGAGCCGGCCTGGATCCCAGCTTCATGGTGGGCGGCATCCCGCGCAACCTGGGGGTGAACACCAGGCTCGGCTCCGGCAAGCTCTTCCTGCTCGAAGGCGACGAGTACCTGAGCGCCAAGTTCGACCGCACGCCGAAGTTTCTCTACTACCGGCCACGCATCGGGATCGTGATGAACGTGGCGCTGGATCATATCAACTTCTTTAGCGGTCAGGAAGAGTATATCGAGGCGTTCAAGCGCTTTGCGGCGCTCGTGCCGGCGGATGGCCTGCTCCTTGCCGGCATCGACTCGCCCAACGTAGCATCGGTCGCCGCGGCGGCGACCAGCCCGGTCCAAACCTTTGGCTTTGCCGGCGACGCCGAGTGGCAGGCGGCCAACGTTCGCCTGGAGCCGGAACGGAGCGTTTTCGACGTGCTGCACCGCGGGCAACCCTACCTGCGTGATGTCATCCTGGCACAGCCGGGTCGCTACGTACTCCTGAGCGCCCTGGCTGCAATCGCTCTGGCGCGGCACCTCGGCATCGCTGAACAGAGCGTGCGCGAGGCGCTGGCAACCTTTGAGGGGGCACGCCGGCGCCTGGAGATGCGCGGCGAGGTGGGTGGAGTGACCGTCGTCGAGGATTTCGCCCATCATCCGACGCAGGCGCGCACGTCATTGGAGACCGCCTCTGTTCGCTTCCCGGACCGGCGGCTGTGGTGCGTCTACGACCTGCACACTTTCAGCAGCCGGAACCGGCGCTACCTGCCGGACTACGCGCAGGCATTTGGACAGGCACATGGGGTGGTTCTGCCGGCGATGCATCACCCGGAGCAGATCCCGGAAGCGCAGCGCATGTCGATCCCGGAACTGACCGAGGCGATCCGGCAAACGCAACCCAACGTCGCCTACATCCCGAACCGCCCGGAGATCGTCACGTATCTCGCGGATCGCGCTCAACCGGGCGATGTCGTCCTCTTCATGTCCTCCGGCGGCCTGGAGGACCTGATCGAGGGCCTATTGGAAACACTGCGGCAGCGGGCCGGGTAGCGACGCCGACAACGGCCCGGAGCGCACCGGCAACGCGGTGTTCGGCGATCCGTTACGGAGCACGGGTCGCCGATGACTGAGGGCAGTGGGAGAGAGCCCCCTGCCCCATCGGAGGAAGAGCATGTTTCAGAATAAGCGACTCCTGATCTATGCGCCCGACGAGTTCGGGCGAGGGCACTCGAAGACCGCGGAGGGCGTGCTTCGCTACGGGCGGAATCCGGTGGTGGGCATCGTCGATGCGAGCCGCACGGGCACCTGCGCCGACGTCATGGGCATCCGAGCGGATGTCCCCTTCTACCCCGATGTCGCCTCGGCGCTCGCGGCGGGGCCAGAAGCGCTGCTCCTCGGTGTCGCGCCGCGCGGCGGCCGTCTTCCCGCCGCCTGGCGTAATGATATCGCGTTCGCGCTGCGCAGTGGGCTCGATATCATTAGCGGGCTGCATGAGGTCCTCGCCGCCGATCCGGAGTTTCGGGCGCTCGCGGAGGAACACGGCCGGCAGATTTGGGATGTGCGCGAGCCACCCGCGGGTCTTCCCGTCGGGAATGCGCAGGTGTGTGGCCTCTCCGAGCAGGTGGTGCTCACTGTCGGCAGCGATTGCGCCATGGGTAAGATGACGGCCTCGTTGGAGATCGAGAAGAGCGCGCGCAAGCGCGGGCGCAACACGGTCTTCATCCCCACCGGCCAGACGGGGATCATGATCGCCGGCTTCGGCATCTCCATCGACCGCGTCATCGGCGACTTCATGGCGGGCGCCACGGAGAAGCTGATCCTGGAATACGGTCCGGGCCATGACCTGATCCTGGTCGAGGGGCAGGGCTCGCTGCTCCATCCCGGCTACTCCGGCGTCACGCTCGGGCTGCTGCACGGCACCATGCCGACGGAGATGATCCTCTGCCATGAGCCTTCGCGCAAGTTCATCCGCGACTCGACGCTCCCCATTCCGCCCTTGCCGGAGGTGATCGCCCTCTACGAGGCGATGACGCTTCCCCTCCGGAAAGCGAAGGTGATCGGGATCGCGCTCAACTGCTTCGACCTGGATGATCAGGAGACTCGCCGGCAGATAGAGCAAACGCAGGAGCTAACCGGCCTGCCAACGACGGACGTGGTAAAATACGGCGCCGACTGCCTGGCCGAGGCAATCGACAAGGCCCGAGAGCGACGCTGATAGGAGAAGGTGGGGGTATGGGTGAGGGAGGCGTGAGGATGTCGGACGGACGGCGGTTGCGCGTGGCTGTGCTGATGGGGGGAATGTCGGCTGAGCGTGAAGTGTCTCTGAAAACCGGAACCAAGGTTGTCCAGGCGCTTGATCCGGCGCGCTACGAAGTGATCACGGTCGACCCACGGCCACGCGATGAAGGATGCGAGTGGCTGGAGACTCTGGCGCGCGAGCAGGTCGACGTGGCCTTCATCGCGCTCCACGGGCGCTTCGGTGAGGATGGCACGATCCAGGGCTTGCTCGAGCTGCTCGGCATCCCCTACACCGGGTCCGGCGTACTCAGCAGCGCGCTGGCGATCCACAAGGTCCGCAGCAAGCAAATCTACCGGAGCGCGGGGATTCCAACGCCGGAGTCCGTGGAGCTAGACCGCTCGATGGACGCGGTGGCCATGCGCGAGTGGATGGATAACTTTCCTATCCCCGCGGTGGTAAAACCAAGCCGCGAGGGATCGACCATCGGGGTCACGATAGTGCGCTCTCGCGATCAGATGGCGCCCGCGGTGGAAATGGCGTTCCAGCACGACGCGAGCGTGCTGATCGAGCGCTTTGTCGCTGGCATCGAGATCACCGCCTCTGTGCTCGGGAATGACCATCCGCAGGCGCTGCCGCTGATCGAGATCGTACCGCGCAGTGGCTTCTACGACTACGAGATGAAGTACACGCCGGGAGCGACCGAGGAGATCGTGCCGGCGCGCATCTCGCCAGAGCAGACAGAACAGGCGCAGAATCTGGCGATACAGGCACACCTGGCCCTGGGATGCCGTGGCGTATCGCGCACCGACATGATCGTGGCCCCGGATGAGATCTGGGTTCTGGAAACGAACACCATTCCCGGGATGACCGAGACGAGCCTGCTGCCGCGGGCAGCCGCAGGCGCCGGCATCTCCTTCACCCGCCTGGTGGAACGGATCATTGCGCACGCGCTAGAGTAAAGAGGGGGAAGTATGAGCAGACCGACACGCCCGCGCCGCCGCTACCCGCGGCACTCACTCGGTAAAGATCCGCGGATCTCGCGTCGCCGTCTGGGCCGGCCGCGCCGAAACAGACGCCGGCGGCGCGCCCCCCTCATCCTCTGGCTTCTCGCCATTCTCACCCTGGAGGTGGTCGCCGTCGGCCTGAAGGACCCCCGCTTCAACCTGGCGCGAATCGAGGTCCAGGGCGGCGAGGTACTCACTGAGGAGCAGGTGGTGCGCCGCTCTGGACTGCGCCCGGGCATCAACCTCTTCCAGACCCGCCTGAAGGAAGCGCGCAAGCGTCTGCTGGAGGTGCCCGCCGTCGCCGATGTCACGCTGCACCGCCGCCTGCCGGACCGCGTCATCATCCGCGTGCAGGAGCGCCAACCGATGGCGTGCGTGGCGGCAAGAAACGCCCACTTCACCATCGACGCGACGGGAATCGCCTTCCGGAAGGATGCGAAACCGCCGCGCGGCCTGCCGTTAGTGACCGGCATGGAGGCCGAGCCGCTCCAACTGGGAGGCCGCATCGATGAGGAGAGGGCGCGTGCCCTGCGCGCGTTCATGGAGGCCGCGGCCGACTACCCACAGCGTGGCGTGCCCCGTGTTTCTATTGACCAAAACGGCAATCTATGTTTTAATAGTACGGGACTAGGCTATCAGGTTCGGCTCGGCCCTGCCGTGCAGCTGAAAGAGAAACTCGCTCTCCTTGCCGCGCTGGAGCGCAGCCTACCCGATATCCGCGAGAGATGCCAGTATATTGACCTGAGTTGTCTCGAAGCGCCTGCCTGGAAGCCCAGGAAAGTTGCCCTGGCGACCAACGACCACGCAGGCGAGTCGCGACCCGTCGCTCTACCGGGGGAAACTCTCCATGGCCGTGGGGGACTTGCACAAGATTGAAGTGCATCGGAAGCATTCGCGTCAATGGCTGTGGTATGTAACAGCCATTTCCTTTGTCACAGGCGCGCTGCTTGCCGCATGCCTGCGCACGCAGCGCCAATGGCGCGCGGATCTCGGGATCGGCGTCTGGCGTCCGGAGATCATCGCCGAGCATCTGAAGGCCTCCCGGGAGGAGGCAAAGGGCTACAAGGCAGAGCTCGCGGCTACGCGCGGGCGCGTCACTGAGCTTGAAAACACTCTGGCGCAGGGCGGACGCGATAAGGAGCTGTTCAACCAGGAACTTCAGAAGTACAAGATGTTGATGGGCCTGATGGAACTGGAGGGTCCGGGCATCGTCATGCGCCTGGATGATAGCACCCTGCGGTCGGCAACCACCGATCCCGAGGAGATCGAGAGCCTCCTCCTGCACGACTATGACCTGCAGCGCGTCGTGAACGAACTGCGAGTCGCGGGTGCGGAGGCGATCTCACTCAATGGGCAGCGCATCGTGGAGCGCACGGCGATCCGGTGCGTGGGCCCCGTGGCCCACGTCAACAACGTGCCCGTCGGCACGCCCTACGAGATCACGGCAATCGGCGATCCCCAGGTGCTGCGCAGTGGGTTGACCATCCGGGGTGGGATTGTGGACTGGTTGAAGACGCTGGGCTTCCCGGTCGAGCTGAAAACGATGGCGAAGGTGCGCGTGCCGGCGTATACCGGGCCCGTCGAACTGCGCTTCGCGACGCCCGTGGCTGCATCCAAGCAAGCGACGGATAAGGCAAAGGAAGGCAAGCGATGATCTGGCTCGCGCCCGCATG
>DUUU01000276.1 GCA_012841485.1 Armatimonadota bacterium | reverse complement strand
TGCAGGAGTTGCTGAGGGTGGCGGAGGAGTACGTGGGAGGGGGCCCCGGCTCTGCCCTCGCCTCGTTCCTGGAAGAGATGGCGCTCGTCTCCGACATCGACAACCTGCGTGAGGATGAGGATGGCGTTGCATTGATGACGCTGCACGCCGCCAAGGGCCTGGAGTTCCCGGTGATCTTCATGGTTGGCATGGAGGAGGGGATCTTCCCCCACAGCCGCTCCATGGGCAACGATGCCGCGCTGGAGGAGGAGCGTCGCCTCTGCTACGTTGGGATCACCCGCGCCATGCAGGAGCTGTACCTGCTGCACGCCTGCCGGCGCGCTTCCTGGGGCACGCCCCAATGCAACCCGCCCTCCCGATTCCTGAACGACTTGCCTCCCTCCGCAATCGCACGAGACGGGGAGAGCGCCCGCTTTGGCCAGGCCGGCACGACCGTTTCCTCACCCAAGCCTGCCAGCCCGCGCGCGACAGATCCTAGCGACTGGGAGTGGGACTCGCCTTCGGTTAGCACGCAGCCGGGCACGCCCCTCGATGCGGAGGCGATCCTGGCGCGGCATCGGCCGGCAGAGCCGGCTTTTCGGCCCGGCGATAAGGTGCAGCACGCCACCTTTGGCATGGGCGTGATCCTCAGCGTCGAAGGCGAGGGTGCCAGTGCGGAGGTGAAGGTGCACTTCTCTGGCAAAGGGATGAAACGGCTCGCGCTTGCCTATGCGCAACTCACGAAGCTGGAGAGGGAGCCCGAGGAATCCCTGGCTGAGGATGCGGCGCGAGAGGACCGCAGGGTCATCGACGCGCCGGAGGCCACGGAGGTGATCCTCTTCGCGCGTGGCGACCGGGTGGTACACCGCCGTTTCGGCACCGGTACGGTGGTCTCCGTGCATGGCGAAGGCCCGACCGCGGAGGTGACCGTGCAGTTCGGACACGCCGGCACCAGGCGTCTGGATCCGGTGATCTCTGGACTGGAGAGGGTGCGCCGGGCGTGATCCATCCACTCCGACCTCTCGCTGTTGGGCCGGTCACGGTCGATCCCCCCCTGATTCTGGCGCCGATGGCCGGCTTCACCCACTATCCCTTCCGGCTTCTCTGCCGCGAACAGGGCGCGGGGCTTGTCTGCTCGGAGTTCGTCAGCAGCCACGGCCTGGTGCGCCGGATGAAGAACACCTGGGTGCTGGTCGATCTGCACGATGACGAGCGCCCCGTGTCGGTGCAGATCTTCGGCGCGGAGCCTGCGGTGATGGCGGATGCCGCGCGCATGATCGAGGACGCGGGCGCTGACATCATCGATATCAACATGGGGTGCTGGGTGCCCAAGGTTTCCAAGACGGGCGCGGGCGCCGCGCTCCTGCGCTCTCCGGAGACAGCCAGCGCTGTGATGCGGGCCGTGGCAGAGGCGGTTCGCGTACCGGTGACCGTGAAGATCCGGATGGGGTGGACGGGCCAGAGCCTCACCGGGATCGATATTGCCCATCTGGCGGAAGACGCGGGCATCCGCCTGATCACGATCCACGCGCGCCCGGCTACCCGTGGCTACGCGGGCTCGGCCGACTGGGACTATATTGCCCAACTGAAGGCGTCCGTGACCATTCCGGTCGTCGGCAATGGCGATGTCCGCTCGCCCGAGGACGCGCTGCGCATGTTCCAACACACCGGATGCGATGCGATCATGATGGGCCGGGGCGCTTTGGGGAACCCGTGGCTCTTCCGGCGTTGCCTCGCCTTCCTGCGTACCGGCGACCCGGGGCCCGAGCCGGGCGTTCAGGAGCGCATGGAGACGGCGGCGCGGCATGTGCGTCTCGCCCTCGCCGAAGGCCCGGAGGATGTGGTCATCCGCGAGATGCGCGCGCATCTCGCTCACTACGTCAAGGGCTTTCCGGGGGCAGCGCCCCTGCGCGAGCGCCTGATGCACCTCACTCGCGCGGATGAGGTTCTTGAAAGCCTCGCCGCGGCCGCCACATCCCTCCCCGCGGGGACCGCCGGCTCCTAGAAGCCGGCCCGGCTGCCGGCGCGCGCTGATCGGGACCGGCCGAGCGCAATCCACCGCACCTTGGGAGCCCCGGGTGTTCGCCCCCTGTCCATCCGTGTCCGTTCATCCGAGGTTCGGTGCCGGGAATCGCGCATGAATACTTGACAGGCGCTCGTAGCCCTGGTAAGCTCTGTCTGGCGGCACGGTTATCGGGCTGCCTTGGGAAAAGATGCCCTGCACGGGGCAGTGGTCTGCCGGGATGAAGCGGTCTATCGGGGCTCAATCCCGGCTAGAAGGAGCATGAATGAAACGTCGTGGTTTTACCCTGATCGAATTGCTCGTCGTCATAGCCATCATCGCTATACTAGCGGCGATCCTCTTTCCGGTGTTTGCCCGGGCC
>DUUU01000275.1 GCA_012841485.1 Armatimonadota bacterium | reverse complement strand
CTGGGCGCTCTGGGCGGGGCTGCTTTCCTGGTCCTCTGGGCGCGAGCGGCGGGGCTCAGCCTCTGGGTGGGCGTGGCCTTCTTCGCTCTCTTCTTCGCGTGGTGCGTCGCCCTCAGCCGCATCCGCGCCGAGGCGGGACTCGGCGGCATCACCGGCCCGATGACGCCCCAGGAGACGATGTTCATGGCCGGCGGGCATGGCCTCTTCGGCGTGCAGAACCTCACCGTGCTGGCAACACTGCGCTGGCTGACCACGGACCTGCGCTCGCTGGCGAGCGTGATGCCCGCGCAGATGGATGATTTCAAGATCGCCGAGAGCGGCGGTCTGCAGACGCGCACGCTCCCGCGGGCGCTCCTTTTTGCCGCCATCGCCGCCTTTGTCATTACGCTGGCGATCTACCTGCCGATTGTCTTCCGCACCGGTGGCGTGAAGATGAGCTCTCAGCGCTTCCTCGATGTGCCCGTCACGCCCTTCCGGCAGCTTGCCACCTCTATCTCCAGCCCGCGCGAGGCGGATCGCGTGGCCACGCTCTACACCGCGTTCGGGTTCGCGTTCTCGATGCTCCTGTCGTGGCTGCGCCTGAAGTTCCTCTGGTGGCCGTTCCACCCCATCGGCTACGCCGTCGGCTTCTCGCGGCGGACCATCGAATGGATGTGGTTCAGCCTCTTCCTCGGGTGGTTCCTGAAGCTCCTCGTGATCCGCGCCGGCGGCCTGAAAGCCTACCGCCAGATGATGCCGTTCTTCCTGGGGATGATCCTCGGCGAGTTCGGCATGGGCGTGATCTTCGGTGTACTCGGGTCACTCTGGCCGGAGACAGCCGGATACCAGTTGTATCCGTGACCCCGGTCCAGTGCCACAGGAGTCTCCGGGGCGCGCCGGGAACTACTGCTCCTGGGAAATCCGAAGCCTCGAAAGCAACGCGCACCCCGGCGCGCGGCGCTAAAAGCACCGCGCTGCTTGCAAGCCAAGCCCTGCCGGGCTGGATTGGGGATATACCCGGATGTCTCAAAACGGCGGTGGCTGGGAGGAGAAGCCCTGAAAGGGCTTTGCAAAGAAGCAGCGCGGAGCTTCGAGCTCCGCGCGTGCGGGCAGCTCTCCTTATTTCGGAATCTCAGACTGCCCCCGAGGGGAGTGACCGATGAGCCAGACACCCGCCAGGCCGAATATCCTGCTAATCATGACCGACCAGCACCGGGGCGACTGCCTCGGTTGCGCCGGGCATCCCGCCTTGGAGACGCCCTACCTCAACCAGCTCGCCGCCGAGGGCACTCGTTTTCGGTATGCCTACACCGCCGTGCCGTCCTGCATCCCCGCGCGGGCCACGCTGATGACCGGCATGCATCAGTGGCATACTGGCATCCTGGGGATGGGCCGCAGCGGCGGCAATATGACGCCCGCCTACCGGCACACCCTTCCGGGAGAGCTGGGGCGCGCCGGCTACCACACTCAGGGCATCGGCAAGATGCACTTCCATCCCCAGCGCGCCCGCTATGGTTTCGACAACCTGATCCTGGACGAGAGTAGCCGCGAGCTCTCGCCGGGCTTCAAGAGCGACTATCGCCAGTGGTTCGAGGAACACAAAGAGGGCGCCTACGGCTACCGCGATCACTCCGTGGATTGGAACTCCTGGATGAGCCGGCCCACGCACCTCCCCGAGCACCTCCACCCCACGCACTGGACTGCGCAGCAGGCGATTGAGTGGCTTGGCCGGCGTGACCCAACCCAGCCGTTCTTCCTGAAGGTAAGCTTCGCCCGGCCGCATTCGCCTTACGACCCGCCTCAGGCCTATTACGATCTCTATCGCGACCGGCCCCTTCCTGAACCGTATGTCGGCGAATGGGCGCACATCCACGCGGGCCGCCCGGAACAGCACGACGTCAACGCCTGGCGCAGCCAGCGCTCTCCGGAGGAGATCCGCCGCGCGCGTGCCTGCTACTACGGCTCAATCACCTTCATCGACCACCAGATTGGCCGCATCCTCTACGAGCTGCGGCGCTACGACCGCGAGGCGTGGCAGAACACCCTCGTCCTCTTCCTCTCCGACCACGGCGATATGCTGGGCGACCATTGCCTCTGGCGGAAGACTTACGCCTACGAGGGCTCGGCCCATATCCCATTCATCGTTCGCCCGCCAGTGAGCTGGGGATGGCCCCGCGGCCAGGTCCTCGACCACGTCGTAGAGATCCGCGACGTGATGCCCACCCTCCTCGAGGCAGCGGACGTGCCGGTGCCCGAGACCGTGGATGGCAGCAGCCTCCTCCCCCTGGTCCGCGGCCAGACAGAAACGCCCTGGCGGGAGTATATCCAGGGCGAGCATGACTGGTGCTATAGCCATGAGCAGGCGAACTTCTACGTCACGGATGGCCGTTGGAAGTACATCTGGTTCCCGTATCTTGGAACCGAGCAGCTCTTCGACCTGGAAAGCGACCCGGGCGAGTGCCACAACCTGGCAGAGGATGCCACCTACGCGCAGACGCTCGCGGCCTGGCGCAGCCGGCTGGTGCGCGAGTTGGAAGAACGCGATTGCGGCCTGGTGAGGAACGGCCACCTGGTGCGCCTCGGCCTCGACGAGGTGGTCAAGAGCCCGCACCTGTACCGGTATGGGTGCGCGTGACCGTCCCCCAAGACATCTGAGGGCCGGGCGAGAAGGGGGACTACGCTGCCACCCTGCCCGCGCGGATCGTCCCGCCCCCTCTCGCATCTGGCTCTCCCTCCCCGCGGCCAGAGGGCAGGGAGGGAGAGCGGGAGCTCACTCGTCGCGGCGAACCACCCGGCCATAGCAGCCGTCGGTGACCTCGCCCTCCGCGACGGCGATCTGGCCGTTCACGATCACCCAGGTGATGCCTTCCGGATACTGGTGCTGGTCGGTGAACGTGGCCCGGTCGATAATCCGGTTCCAGTCGAAAAGGACGAGATCGGCATACTTGCCTTTTGCCAAGACGCCCCGATCTTTTATTCGGAACCGCTCCGCGGCCATGGAGGTGCATTTGCGCACCGCTTCCTCGACCCCAAAGAGGCCCTCGTCGCGTCCATAGTGGCCCACGATGCGTGGGAAGGTGCCATAATTGCGGGGGTGTGAAACCCCCTGGCCGTAGATGCGCAGGTGGCTATCGGATCCCCCCATCACCAGGGGGTGGCGGTAGAAGACGCTCACGTTCTCCTCGCACATCAGGAAGTAGATGCAGGAGATTCCGCCCAGCTGGAGCAGGTCGATGGCCACATCGATCGGATCGGCGCTCCGCTCCTCGGCGAGCTCGTTCAGGCGCTTCCCCTCAATCTCGGGCTGGGGCTTCAGCGGCGCGAAGAGGACGTTCTGGGGCCCGCCGATCAGGTCGAGCTGGTCCGCGATGGCGCGCCGGGCGTCGGGGTACCAGGCCGGGTCGCGTAGCGAGCTCATCCCGCCGCGCCGGGCCGTCTCGGCCTGTGCCCACATCGGCAGGAGCGAGGTGAGTCCGGTGAAGCACGCCGTGTAGGGATAGCGGTCGGCCATCACGTCGACGCCACGGCTAGACGCGCGTTCCATCAGGCTGAGGAGGGCGTCCACCTTCCACCAGTTGCGCTGGCCGTAGGTCTTGATGTGGGAGATCTGGACGGGAAGGCCCGCGCGGGCGCCGATTTCAATGATCTCTTCGGCGGCGCCGAGGAGGCCATCGCCCTCATTCCGGATGTGGCTGGCGTAGAGGCCGCCGCGCGCTGCCACCGGCTTCGTCACCTCGATGATCTCATCGGTGGTCACGAACGCCGGGAAGTAGCCCGTGGAGATGCCGAGCGCGCCGGCGTCCATGCCCTGCTCCACCATGCGCTGCATCTGGCGGATCTCATCCGGGTTGGCCGGCCGGCCCCACTCCTTGACGACCTGGGCGCGCAGCGTGCCCATGCCGAGCAGCATCGCATAGTTTTGCCGGATGGGCGCCCGGCTCACCGCTTCGAAGTGCTCATCCAGCGGCCACGCCCTGGCCATGCCACCGCAGTTGCCGGCGACGAGCGTGGTCACACCCTGGCGAACCTGATTCTCCGCCGAGGGAATCTTCAGAATCCCCCCGGCCATCTCGTTGTTGGCGTGGTTGTGCGGGTCGATGAACCCCGGCGCCACCACCAGGCCGCGTGCATCGATCCGCTCTTTGGCCTCTGCCGCGCTGAGATCGCCTATCGCTTCGATGCGGTCGCCACGAATGCCCACGTCGCCAGGAAAGCCGGGCGCACCCGTGCCGTCAACAATCTGTCCCCCCGAGATCAGAAGGTCAAACTCCATCGTGGCTCCTCTCGCGCCCGACTGGCGCAGGCGTCTTGCCTTGCCGGGCGCCCTCCCTGATCTTCGCACGCGTCTCGCGTTTCCCTTCCACGGTGGCGATGCGGCATGGGGAATGCACCCAGCCTGGCGGTGCCCCAGGGGCGCCAGATGGGAGCAAGCGATGGCGGTGCTGAAGTCGTTTGTGCGAGAGAACCCGAGCGCGGTCTTCGTGCGCGCCTATCCCTACCGGAGCTTCGAGGCCATCGAGGCTGACGACGGCTTCCACCGAGGCGGTTACGAGGCGGTGGCGGCGCTCTTCACGGAGGGCGAGGGCACGCACCGCGAGCTACTGATCAAGCCGAACCTGACCGTGGGCGTCTCGCCCGAACTCGCGGCGAATCCCGCCTACCACGGCGGCATCACTACCCACCCGCGCTTCATCGCCGGCCTGTGCGACGGCCTGCTGGAGCGCGGCGAACGCTGCCTCACCGTCGTGGAAGGGGGCATCGGTCTTGGGGTGAGCGTCTATGCCCAGACCGGTTACTTCGCCATGATGAGCGAGGTGGTCGGCGAGGGCCCCGGCGCAGCCACGCGCGAGATGCGCGGCGTGCGCCTCCTCTGGGCCAGCAAGCACCGCTTTGAGGACTTCCGCGAGGATGAGATCACTTGGGTTCCCGTGCCGAACGGCGTCGTCCACCGCGAGATCCCGGTGGTCACCCCCTTCCGCAAGCCGGGCACCGCCCTGATCAACGCGCCCACGCTGAAGACGCACAACCTGGCGGTGACCACCCTCTGCTGCAAGGCGCTCCAGGGCATGGTGGCTCAGGGTTACAAGCACTTCTGCGCCAGCCTGAGCGCTTATGATGACCCGCGCGCCTACCCGCCAGAGGTGCTCGCGCATTTCCAGGCGGACTTCCGCGAGCGCGTTCTTCATGAACACGCACGCCACTGCGCCATGGGGCTCCCCTATTGGAGCAGCAATCCCGATCCGGTCTACGGCGTTGGCCGCTTCGAGTGCTGGGCACAGCGCACGGCCGATATGCTCTCTGCCTTCCAGCCCTTCGAGGAGCACTTCCTCCTCAACGTGGTCGAGGGGATCATCGGGCGCAACGGCACGGCGTTCAGCCAGGGCGAGGATGTGCCCGTCGGCCTGGTGGTGGCCGGCATCAACCCGGTGCATGTCGATGCGATCGCGAGCCTCCTGATGGGGCACGACCCCCAGGTGATCCCCTACCTCGTGGTCGCCCGGGAACGCGGGCTCGGCGAGAGCGACCCAACGCGCATCCCGGTCTTCCGCCTCCCGGAGAGGACGCCACTCACGGTCGAGGAACTTCAGGAGATGGCCGTGCCCCTGCCCGTCTTCCTCCACGGCGATGCCAGCCGCCCACTCCTCTTCAGGCAATAACGCGGATCAGGGCTTCAGGGGGCCGGCTTCGCCGCTGCCCCCACGCGGATGATCGCCGCGGTGTAGCCCTTCGGAATGCGCAGCTCGGTGAACGTCTTGCCCTCGCGCTCCACCTGGCGCGCCGGGAACTTCGTCGTCTCGCGCCCCTCGCGGTCAAAGATGTGGACCTCGTGCCGCGAGGCATCATCCCAACCGTAGAGCCCCGAGCGGTTGGCCAGGATCCGCTCCTTGCCGATCACATACCCCTCTTGCAGCTCTACCGGCGTGAAGGGGAACATGAACGAGGTCAGGTTGGGGTGCGTCGGCATGATCTGCCCGGAGTACCAGTAGTAAAGCGCCCCATAGTCGAGGTGCGCGCAAACCTGGCGCGCCACGTCTGCCTCGGTGCGCTCCGTCAGGTGGTCGCCCAACCCGATGGGGCAGTACAGATGGCTACGCACCAGGTGGGTGAGGCTCCCCGTCTCCACAAAGCGCGGGAAGTGGAGCTGCGTCATCGTCCACGTATGCGGCTGGCCATTGGCGATCAGCGGCACGCCCCGGTCAAGGAGCCGCCCTTTGGCGATGGCCACCTTGAACGGCTGGGTGAGCAACACCACAGAGGATTTCTTCCGAATCACCTGGTGAGTCTTGGGGTCGATATCGGCGGAGACGCCATCCCAGGGCGCGCCATAGGTGTACTGGTAGCGGCTGTACTCCATCTCATCCCAGTAGATCCCTTCGGCGCCAACCTTCCCCAGGAGGATCTCAACATTCTGGCGCATCGCCCGCCCATAGGCATTCTCCAGAGTCGGGTAGAAGAGCGGGTAGATGCTCTGCCCGTAGTCGTACTGCTTGCCGGACGGATCGCGAAGCGCATCCTGCGTGTACTTCGCCGGGGCGTCGTCCTCGGTGCTGATGAAGGTGTGGTAGTACATCATCGTGCGCGCGCCTGGCGTCACCGCTTTGAACGCCTTCAGCACCTCGCGCGGCACGCGGAGATCCGCCGACGGGAGGGCGGTCCCGTGCGCATACTTCCCATTGGGCAGCTTTGGGATGGTGCCGCAGAGGACGTGCGCGCCTTTGTTGCGCGCGAAAGCCGCCAGCTCCTCGGGCTTTCGCTCCAGCGTCTTCTGGTACATCGGCACGAAAGCAAACCCCCAGGGGAGCGTGAAGTTGGTCCCTTGCGCGCGACGGAGGGCGTTGACCATCGCGAAATAGTCCGGCTTCGTCTGCGGGAGAATCCACCAGATGGCCGTGTGCTTCTTGCCCGCCCCCAGTACGAAGTGGTTATCCGCGAGGCCGCCCACTCCGCCCAGGCAGTAGACCGTGGAGTGCACCCGAAAGACGTCGTCGAACGCCATCAAGCCAAGGCCCGCCCGCCCCAGGTCGAGGAAGATCGTAGGGTGCGCCGGCTCGTCGGCAGAACCGGTGCGCGCCGGCACCGGGAGACCCGACAGGCGGAGCGCCTTGACCGCGGCCGCGGGCACCTCATGGCGCATCATCAGGGCGATGTCACGCCCGCTTGTATTGGCGAGCGTGTCGTGTACCTCAATCAGCTCGTCGCGCAGGGTGATACGGCGCGAGAGGGTGTAGTCACGCGCCGTCGCGGTCGCGGTCAGGCCCACGACGCCCACCTTTGCGAAGCCCGCCGAGCGGTCGCCCAGCTCGTTCCACGCGCCCCCTTCCTGGGAGAAGCGAGAGGAGATGACCAGGTCCACGCCCCCCACGCGAAGGTGGATTCCCCCACCCCGCGCGATCCTGGCCGAATAGGAGACGCGATGGAGCTTCTGCGGCACGATCACCGGCAGCTCGCCCTCGGGAGCCACCTCCGGCTCGATGGCAACGGCGTAGGACTTTCCCGCTGCCTTCAGGCGCGCCTCGGCCAGCACAAGGGCATTGGGAATCTGTGGCCGCCCATGACGGATCCGCACCTCATTCTCGCCCGCGCGCAGCAGGTCGCCCGCCCGAAACTCCAGGTCATACATCGCGCCCTCGACGACGCTGTACGGAGTTCCACCGCGCGTGCCCTGTTCGTAGTCGGGGCTGTAGAAGACGAACGCGCCAAAAGCCAAAGCATAGCTCGTCAGCGCGCCGCCAGTCTCCCGCTGCATCACCCTCGGGCGGCTGACGAGCCGGGTTTCATCGAGCAGGGTGCCATTCAGCCAGACCTGGAGGGCACCCGTGCCACCCGCCAGCTTCGCCGACTCCAGGCGTGCCTTCACTGCGAGCACGGCATCCTTGCCCCCGGGCACCTCGGCCGGATCCGGCACGGTGATCCGCCACTGCTCTTCCTTGCCCGGCTCCAGCCGCGCCTCGGCGAAGAGGGAGAACGCAGCGCCCGAGCGGGCCGGAGCATTCCCCGCCGCGTCCGCGAAACGAAGGGGAAGCAACCGGCCGGGGTCGCGCAGTTTCCATGGCGCTGTCGCCAGAGTCAACAGCGTCTGCTGCCCGCTGCCGCCGTCGCTATCCGAGATGGCCACCTCCACGGCGAGCTCCTGCCCCACCTCCGGCTTCACACCGAGCGCAGCGAGAGGGATAGAGGCTTCCAAGGTGTAGCCCGCCTCGGTGCGCAGCGCGGCGACGCGCATCCCCTCGACCGCGGTGTTGGCCGGCCAGAAGACGACCCCCTCCGGGGCGATATCCGCAAGCCGGTCACCCGTAGAGGAGAAGTTGCCGGGGGAGAAACCGAACTGCCAGTCTTCCTCGGTGAACCGCTCTGCTGGCCGGCTCTCCGGGCGGGTGCGCACGAACAGCTCGATATGATCGCCCCGAAAGAGAGCACCAGCGCGAAGCGACTGTTCCACCACATCGTCGCGCACATCCGCAGCCAGGTAGAGGTTGGCAGCGTCCCAGCCGAACCAGACTCGCGCGCTGAGATCGCCCGCGCCCTTCCAGTGTTCAGCGCCAAAGGTGGCGTGCTGGCGCGTCTCGATCACGCGGCCCCAACGAGAGGCCTGCCACTCTCCCAGGCGACCATCCACACTCGGAGGCGGATCGGGACAGCGCGGGGCGACGAGGACGGCGTCTTGGGCCAACACCGGGCCGGTGCTGAGCAGGAGAACGAGGAAGGCAAGCAGGCGCAGCATTCGGGATCTCCCTCCATCGCGGCGGGGGGCGCTCTCGCGCCGGGTGCCTCCCGCCGTTTACATGAGGAGATTCGCCGCTGCCTGCCCGCATCCTACCCGCTCTTGCGGAACTGCGCCCAGAAATAGAGGGCGGCGCCTGCCGCGATGAGGATCACCAGGAGAAGGTAGCCCGCGGTTGCTGCCGGTCCCACTCCCGGACGGATGACCAGGCCCGCGTACACCCCAGCCGCCCAGAGCACGGGAACCAGAAGCACGAGTGCGGCAAGTACCACCGTCACGGCCAGACCCAGCCGGCTTCCGGGCGTCGGCTCGGCCTCCTGCTCGCGGACGATATCCGCGCCGCCACCTGGCCCGGCGCCCTCCAGGTCGTTAGGGCCATCCTCTGAGTAGATATCCATCACCCGGCTCCCCCTCCCACGAGCGACTGCGCGCCCGCGTCAGTTTCGGTTTCCCCGAGCAAGAGCGCGGCCAAATGCCGCCAGCCCGCCCGAGGCCAACCACCCCCATTCGCCTCTTCAGGATCCTGAGAAAGCGCGTAGGCTGCGCGGCGCGCCTGCTCACCCGGTTGCCTGATAAGCGCATGAAGCATGCCGCTTGCCGTTTGAGGCGAGGGTAGGCGTGGAAGAATCACTGTGGAGGAGCGCCTGCCCCGCTCGGTGGCCGGCGAATCTCATCGGATGACCGTGGATCGCACAGAGAGGATGTGACGAAGTGGCGAACGGCAAGCGACAAGGCCCTGTGGCCACGGGACGCAGTGATAGGGCTTCGGCCAACATCCCCAACGTGAGACGGCGCGGTACGGTGCCGATCCGCCGCAATGTGCAGGATTTTGAAGACCCGTACATCCCCGAGGAGAGCTACGCCGGAACGGTGATCTGCCGCACATGCCACGCCGTGCATCAGAACGAGCGGTGGAGCCTAGATCCGAAGATTTACGAGGAGGCGGTGAGAACCGAGGGGGTTCAGTACGTCACCTGCCCCGCCTGCCAGAAGATCCGCGACCGGCAACCGGGGGGCATCGTGACCCTCTCGAGCGACTTCATCCCGGAGCACCGCCAGGAGATCCTCAATCTGATCCGCAACGAGGACGAGCGCGCCCGGAACGTCAACCCCCTGGAGAGGGTCATGGAGATTGAGGAGGACACCAACGAGATCGTGGTGACGACCACCAACGAGAAGTTGGCGCAGCGCCTGGGTCGCGCCCTCTATCGGGCCTATAAAGGCCACGTCGAGTATCATTCGATGGGCACTTCCAGGCAGGCGCGCGTTCACTGGACTCGCTAGCCGGCGATCCGCTCCCGGGTGTCGCCCAGCCCCAGGGCACCGCGCTGCTTGTGAGCGAAGCCCTGCCGGGCTGGGTTGGGCAAAACGCCCGGGTGCCCGAGAACGGCGGCGGGTTGGGAGGGAGAGCCCCGAAGGGGCTTTGCTATATAGCAGCACGGGGCTTCCGGCTCCGCGCGCGGGTGTCGCCCACAGCCCCAGGGCACGCACCCGGCCCATCCGTGTCCGTCTCCATTCCTCCGTGGTACCGACGCACGCGCGCGTCCGCGGCAACGCCAGATGAAGGCCATGCCGTGCGCGACGCCGAACGATTCCTTAGTCTTTCCCTGGAGGGTAACACAAGAGGATGCGTCTCTTCGCCCGCCGGCGCCGGCACCTGGCACGCCAGTACCAGGTCGCCGTCACCATCGCCAGGAATATGGGTCCCGCGGCCATTGATGCCCTCGGGCTGCGCCACCTCGTCCCTCGCCGCCTGCGCCAGCCCGTCTCCGTGCCGGATCCGGCATCCAAGCTGCGGGCCACCATGGAAGAGCTGGGCCCCACCTTCGTGAAGCTCGGCCAGCTCCTCAGCACGCGCCCGGATCTCATCACGGACCCGCGCTACCTCGCGGAGTTGAGCAAGCTGCAAGACACCGCTCCCGCTATCCCCTTCGAGAAGGTGCGCGCCGTCATCGAGGAGGAGCTGCACCGCCCGCTGTCGGAGGTCTTCGAGTTCTTCTCCGAGCGCCCCCTCGCCGCTGCGTCGCTCGGGCAGGCACACACCGCCATCCTCAAAGGTGGCACGGCCGTCGTAGTGAAGGTCCAGCGCCCTGGCATCAGCCGGGTCATCGAGACCGACATGGAGATCATCCGCAACTCCGCCCACTTTGTCATGCAACGCTTCGAGCTAGCGCGGGTGCTCAACATCGTGGACCTCGTCGAGGAGTTCCACCTCACCATGCGGGAGGAGCTAGATTACACGCGCGAGGGTCGGAACATGGATCGGATTCGCGAGAATCTGCGCACCGAGCGTCAGGTTTGCGTGCCTCAGGTTTACTGGGACGTGACCACCTCTCGCGTGCTCACGCAGGAGCGAATCCGCGGCGTCAAGATCACAGACGTGGCGGCGCTCCGCGAGGCGGGGATCGAGCCGCGCGAGATCGCCGAGGCTCTGGGCAATGCCTTCATGCACCAGTTCTTCATCGACGGCTTCTTCCACGCCGATCCACACCCCGGCAACCTGATCGTCACCCCCGAAGGGCATATCGCCCTCCTCGATTTCGGCATGGTCTCGCGCGTCGACGAGAGCACGCGCGCCAGCGTGACCCGCCTGCTCATCAGTTTTGTGGAGCAGAACTCCCGCCTCTTCGCCGACGAGGTGCTCGAACTCGGGCGGCCACTACGCCCCATCGATCGGAAGCGCTTCGTCATCGATATCGACCGCATGTTGCGCCATTACTACGACATCCCGGCGCGTGACGTGAACCTCGGCCAGATCTTCAACGATACCCTGCGCGTCGCCACCGTCCACCGCCTGCAGATGCCCAGCAACTTCGGCCTCCTGGTGAAGGTGTTCGCCAACATCGATGGGATCACCAAGCGCCTGGATCCGGACTATGACTACCTGGCCACCGCACGTCGCTTCCTCGGGCGTGCGATGGCCGACCGCTTGCAGTGGGACACGCTCTCCCTGGACCTCTTCCGCGTCTTTGAGGATGCCAAGCGGTTCCTCTTCGCCTTCCCCTTCCGCAGCCACCAGATCCTCACGAAGCTGGCAGAAGGTGATCTCAGCGTACAGTTTGAGCACCGTGGGATCGATGAGATGATGCGGCACCTGGATCGGATCGGGAATCGGATCTCCTACTCGCTTGTCGTTGCCGCGCTCATCATGGGGTCGGCGCTCTTCGCCCTCGCCGACGTGCCTCCCTTCATCCGCGGCTACCCCGTCGTGGCCCTCGCCGCCTTCGTCGTCGCCGCGATCATGGGCATCTGGCTCCTGGTCGCCATCCTCCGATCCGGGAGTCTGCGCTAGCCGGCGCCGCCGGTCCGAGCCGGCCAGGTGGAGCGACGCGCGAAGCCCCCACCCTCCCCCGGCGCGCGGGAAGGATGAGAGGCGGAGGCGAGCGCATCTTCTGCCGGAAATGCGGCACTCTCGGCCCACCGCCCGGAGTGCCGCCCAGGGCAGCTGGACGTTCTCTCCCGCGATGGGATAGAATTAGATCAGGATGCAAAAGCACGTAGAGCTTGAGTTGAGCGGGATGACCTGCGCCTCCTGCGCGGCGCGAATCGAGAAGTCACTCTCGCGCCTTGAAGGCGTCCGCGCGGCGTCGGTAAACTTCGCTACGGGGAAGGCGTCGGTCGAATATGATCCGGCCCGGCTGGAGGAGAGCGATCTCATCCAGCGCATCGAGAACGCCGGGTATGGCGCACGCGTGGCAGGAGCGGGAGCAGAGGAGGCATCGGGCGAGGCGCGGATCCTGCTGGAGATCGACGGGATCACCTGCGCCGCGTGCGTCGCCCGGATCGAGCGCGCACTCTCGCGCGTTCCCGGCGTTCACCACGCCGAGGTGAACCTGGCGACCAAGCGGGCCACGGTCCGCTATGACCCGGCGCGCACCCAGCCAGCGCGCCTGGAGGAGGCGGTTGAGAAGGCCGGCTACACGGTGCTGGAAACCGTCCGCCCGGAAGAGGCACTGCCGGTGCCATGGGAAGAGGAGGAGCTCTCCCGGCTGCGCTCGCGCCTCTTTTTCAGTCTCCCCGCCGCCGCCGCGGTGATGGTCCTTTCGATGGTGCCCTGGCCCGGGCACGCGCCCCCGGCGTGGGCCGGATGGCTGATGCTCGCCCTGGCCACGCCGGTGCAGTTCTGGGCGGGGGGCAGCTTCTACGCGCAGGCGTGGGCCGCTGCCAGGCACGGCACCACCAACATGAGCACGCTGATCGCGTTTGGCACGAGCGCCGCCTTCTTCTATAGCCTGGTGGCCCTGCTCTTCCCCACCGCCGTCGCGCCGGAAGGTCACGCCCCGCTCTACTTCGACACCTCGGCAGCCATCATCGCCCTCATCCTCCTCGGTCGGACGCTG
>DUUU01000274.1 GCA_012841485.1 Armatimonadota bacterium | reverse complement strand
GGGTTACGGAGCACAGGAGCCGAGCGTCGCGCCTACCATCAGAACGCCCTCTCGCTACTTCGACGTGTCGTAGACGACCGTGCGGGCCGGCGCGATCACGCGGCCTGGTTCCAGCTTGGTTGGCTCGCCTGGAAGCACGCCCAGCGGCTGCACGAGGCGGAGGAGGCCTTTGCACAGTGCGCCCGGCTGACAACGGTCACCCGCGACCTGTTCTACGTGGAGAGCCTCCGGCACGTCGCTCACATCCGCTACTTGCGTGGCAACATCGTCGGTGCCTATCGGGCCATCGCCGATGCCCTTCAGGTCTCGCTCGACCCAGAGGTCCTCTTTGATGGCGCCCGCTATGCGGCGCTCACCGGACGCATCTCCGAGGCTCAAGAGTGGATCGCGCAATGCATCCAACGCTCTCCCGCGGTCGCCATCTCCGCACTCGCCGAGGCGGACTTCACGGCGCTAGCCCGCGAGCTGCACGAACTGATATCGCGAGTCCTCTCTCAGGCCCGCTATCAGGCGCGCACGATGGTCACGCATTGGAGCGACGCTCTCGACCGCATCGCCTCCTGGCAAGAGCAGTCCGGGCATACCTTCGGTCTTCCGGCATATCTGGCGCGCTCCTGCGCCGATGCCGCCGCGGCCGAGGTGGCCGATGCCGGCTACCTGACGATGCTGGAGATCGAGCGCTACGCGGCGCGCGCCTCCGCGCCCACGCTTGCCTTCGCCACACGCGAGTTGGAGGAGGAGGCGTGCCGGCGCAGGGACGCCACGGTGGCGCTGAAAGAGGAGCTGGAGGGAGCCATCCATGAGGCGGGCTGGGAGGGCTCGCCCGAGGTGCGGCAAAAGGAGGCCGAGGCAGAGGCCGCGGAGCGCGAGCGGAAAATCCTCGCGGAGTCACCGCCTCCTCTGGAGGAGAACGCCCTCTCCGGATGCGGAATCATGCTGGCCGCAGCAGCCCTGCTTGGCGGCCTGGCCGCGCTCCAAGGCCAGGTCGCGGCCGTCCTCCACACGCCCATCGGGCTGCTGCTGTCGGTCGTGATGCTGGGCGGCTGGGCATTCATCCCCGCCATCCGCTGGCTGCGCTATCGGATGCAGTTGGATGCCGCCACGGCCAAAGTGATAGCGGCGCGTCGGGCCGCGGAGGAGCTTCAGGCACGCATCATCGCTGAGACTCCTTCGGAGCTCTCGGAACGCATCGAATCGCTACGGCAGCAACTCCAGGAGGCGGAAGCCGGTAAGGCGCGCATGGATGAGCTACTCGCGACGATAAAGGAGAACGACCGCTAGGCTGGGATTCCGAGATGCGGATGGTTCAGACTGTCGCCCGCGTTCTCCCGCCGGCGCGTCACCTTCGAGACCTCGGAACTCCTTCTTTCGGAGTCTCAGGTCGCCATGAGAGACGCGCACTCTGTCTCACGTGAAGCGTTCCCCGGGGGCGAGACGCGCGCCACGGGCAAAGGCGCCAGCCGCCATGCGACTCTTGCCTGCCTCTTGAACTTCCTCCAGCCAGAGGCTGCCCTCGCCGGTCGCGACGCGGATGCCCTCCGGCTCGATGGCGAGTATCTGCCCAGGAAGCGCCTCCGCAGAGCCGGAATCGACGCGCGCGCGCCAGATCTTCACCTCTTTGCCCCGGAACTCGGCCCAGGCGCCCGGTTTCGGGCTGAAGGCGCGCACCTGGTTGCGTATCTTCTCGGCACTACTGCCCCAATCGATGCGCGCGTCCTGGCGCGACAGGTTCGGGGCATATGTGGCCCCGGAAGCATCCTGGGGGATCGGCTCCAGGCGCCCCGCCGCCAGCGCCGGAAGCGCCTCTAGAAGCAGGTC
>DUUU01000273.1 GCA_012841485.1 Armatimonadota bacterium | reverse complement strand
GTTGGAGGAGCGGGCGCTCCTCCTCCGAGCAAGCCGGCACGGCGATTCGTGCCGTCCATTCCTGCCCGGCTTCTACCTCCAGGCGGCCTTCGTGAACGGGCACCGCGCGCTGAAGCGGCGGCACGTCAGGCTGTGGCGCCGCAGTGGCCGGGCGGCACGCCAGGAGCGCCCAGGCCGCAAGAACCAGGATGCTTTGAATTGCTCGCATGAATCTCTCCTGCTCAGTCTAGTTCTGCCAGGTGGTGGAGCGGAGCCTCTCTCTCGCCAGTGCCTCTGCGCCGGCCCACGGAATCTGCTTCGAACCCCAAGCCTGCCTGTCCCACTCACTCTTCTCCGGCCAGCCTGGGGGATCCTGCGCGCCCAGGCAGGTCGCTGGTGAGGAGGGTTGGTACGCACCGCTTTCGAGCTGGCGCAAGGAATACCGGGGACCATCCCGAACACGGTTCTGGCAGCTCGCGACGGGGCGGAGCAGCCGGAGCCATTGGCTACCACGTGCAGGAAATGGAGCGACGAAATGAGAGTGCGCATTTGGGGTTCTCGCCCTCCTGCGGATTCGGAGCGTCCAGCCGGCGGTATCACCCGCTCATGCTTTGGTCGCTCTCTCTTGCTTCTCCTGGCATCGAGCCTCGCGCCGGCCGCGGCGGCGCCGGTGCTGGACGAAGCGCCTGCGGTCGAGGGCGAGTGGGGCTATCGCCCGGGTCCTGGCACGGTATCGCAGGTCACCCCGCCCGGCTTCACGTGGCGGCCGACGCAAGGAATCGTCAGCTACGAGCTGGAGTGTGGCAAGGGCACGGGATTCCAGGAGATCGCCTACCGCGCCGAGGGGATCACGATGAACGTGCACTGCCCGCCGCGCGTCCTCCCGCCGGGCGTCTACACCTGGCGCTATCGCGGCAAAGACGCCGAGGGCCAGCTCACCCCCTGGAGTCAGGCGCGCACCTTCGAGATCGCCCAATCGGCAGTGGAGATGCCGTTGCCAACGCGCGAAGAGCTGCTGGCGCGCGTGCCGAAGACGCACCCGCGCCTCTTCATGCGCCCCGAGGATGTCGCCCGGCTGCGCGAGCGCGCGCGCGGCGACCTCAAGCCGCAGTTCGACCGCCTCGTCCAGCGGTGCGAGCTGCTGCTCCAGTCGCCCCCGCCAACGGCGGAGCCGCCGAAATACCCCCCCGGCACGGTGCGCAACAGCGAGGAGTGGCGCAAGATCTGGTGGGGAAACCGCACCTACACTATCGCGGCGCTCGATAGTGCGGCGACGCTTGCCTTCACCCGGCTCATCGGCGGCAAGGAGGAGTACGGCCAGCTCGCGCGGCGGATCCTGATGGAGTGCGCGAAGTGGAACCCGAAGGGGAGCACCGGCTACCGCTACAACGACGAGGCCGGCATGCCCTACAACTGGGCATTCAGCCGCACCTACACTTTCGTGAACGACCTGCTCACCGACGAGGAGCGCGCCATCTGCCGGCGGGTGATGAAGATCCGTGGCGACGAGATGTACCAGCACCTCTATCCGCGCCACCTGTGGAGGCCCTACGCCAGTCATAGCAACCGTGCCTGGCACAAGCTGGGCGAGATTGGGATCGCTTTCCTGGGCGAGGTGGAAGGCGCCGAAGAGTGGGTGTGGTTCGCGGCCAACGTCTTCGCCAACGTCTACCCCGTCTGGTCGGATGATGAGGGCGGCTGGCACGAGGGCATGGCCTATTGGGCGAGCTACCTGGAGCGCTTCAGCTTCTGGGCGGATACGATGAAGCCGGTCCTCGGCCTCGATGCCTACAAGAAGCCTTTCTTCTCGCAAGTGGGCTATTACCCGATGTACCTTATGCCGCCCGGGACCACCGGCGGCGGGTTTGGCGACCTCACCCCCGAGCGCAAGGCGTCTTCCAACGCGCGTCTGGTGGCCACGTTCGCCACGCAGGCGGGTAATGGCCACTGGCAATGGTACGTGGAGCAGCTCGGGGGCAACCCCACGACCGGCGGCTACATCGGTTTCGTGCGTGGTGCCCTGCCCTCGGTGAAGGCGGTGCCGCCGGATGATCTGCCGGCCTCGCGCCTCTTCAAGGGCATCGGCCAGGCGTTCCTGAACTCCAACTTGACGGATGCGAAGCAGAACGTGCGCGTCCTCTTCAAATCGAGCCCCTTCGGCACGCAGTCGCATGGCTACGAGGCGAACAACGCCTTCTCGCTGATCGCCTACGGCGAGCGCCTCTTGGTGCAGACCGGCCGGCGCGATTCCTACGGCACGCCGCACCACAGAGACTGGATGTGGTCGACGCGCTCGGTCAACGCGATCACTGTGGATGGCCGCGGCCAGGTGCCCCACTCGGCAGCCTCGCGCGGCGAGATCACCGCGTTTCGGACGACGCCGGCGGTCGATGTCGTCGTCGGCGAGGCGGGCGACGCCTATCGCGTGGTGCCCACCGCCGCGGAGAGGGAGCAGGGTGCCCAGGAGCGCAAGCTGCTGGACCGGTTCACGCGCACCCTCATCTTCCTGAAACCGGATCTCCTGGTCGTTTACGACCGCCTGGTGGCGAAGCAGCCCTCTTCGTTCGAGTACTGGCTGCATGCCGTCAACCAGTTTGAGACGCTTGGCCCGAACTCGTTGCGAACGCAGACAGGCGATGTCGTATGCGATATCGACTTCCTGGCGCCGGCCGGGTTGGGCTTCCGGCAGACGAACGAGTATGACCCGAACCCGCGCCCGAGGGTGAAGATCCGCGAGTGGCACCTGATGGCCACCACCCCCGAGAAGCGCCGGCAGGTAGAGTTCGTCACCCTCTGCGCCCCGCGCAAGGCGTCGGCGGCGCCGCTGCCCAAGGCCACCCTGGAGAGCGTCGAGGGCGGCTACGTGCTGCGCGTCAAGCTCCCCGATGGCGAGGCGACGGCGCTGCTGCCGGCACGCGAAGGTGCCGTGCTGAAAGCCGATGGCCTGGAGAGCCGGGGCGCGCTCGTCGTCCAGCGCACCACCCCTCAGGGTCCCACTCGGGTGGAGGTGCCGTAAGCCAGGGGGACACCGGGCAACACGGCGCGCCGAGTCTCCAGACCGGCGTGCGTGGGTTGACCAGGCGCCTGGATCAGGCCCCCTCGCGGGTTGCGAGCGAAAGGATCACGATGGCAGAGCCACAGGTACGCCTGGCGCGGCGCGCCGCGCCGGAGGAGTGGGCCAGGTACGAGACGGCCCGGCGGCAGTTCCAGGGGATTCCTGGTATCGAGCGGATGCCCGATGGCCGGCTATGGGCCACCTGGTACTCGGGCGGCGTGGGCGAGGGCCCGGAGAACTTCGTTCTGCTCGTGACGAGCCAGGACGACGGCCTCACCTGGAGCGAGCCACTCGCCGTCGTAGATCCACCGGGCCACACGCGCGCGTTCGACCCATGCCTCTGGCGCGATCCGCTGGGCCGGCTGTGGTGGTTCTGGGCGGAGAGCGATAGCCCGAAGATGGGCGAGATCATGGATGGCCGCGGGGGCGTGTGGGCCGCCCGGCTGGAGGGGGAGTCGCCCGAGGAGCTCAAGTTCACCCGCCCGGTCCGGATCGCCAATGGCGTCATGATGAACAAGCCCACGGTGCTTTCCAACGGCGAGTGGCTCC
>DUUU01000021.1 GCA_012841485.1 Armatimonadota bacterium | reverse complement strand
GAAGGCGATCGTCTTCTGCGGCGTCCACTTCATGGCGGAGAGCGCCGACATCCTCGCGGCGGACCATCAGCGCGTCATCCTCCCCAACCTGGAGGCGGGGTGCTCGATGGCGGATATGGCCAACCGCGAGCAGGTCGAGGCGTGCTGGCAGCAACTGACTGCCGTTGTCGGCGACGGCACCGTGCCAATCACCTACGTCAACTCCAGCGCCGATCTGAAGGCGTTCTGTGGCGAGCGTGGCGGCGCCGTATGCACCTCGTCCAACGCGGTGGGCGTCATCACCTGGGCGCTTTCGCAGGGAGAGCGGCTCCTCTTCTTCCCAGACGAGCACCTGGGCCGCAACACGGCGATGAAGCTGGGCATCCCCGCGGAGCAGCACGTGGTCTGGGATCCCGAGCAAGAGCTAGGTGGCAACACGCCGGAGCAGCTCCGCAACGCCCGGGTGATCCTGTGGAAGGGTTTCTGCTCAGTACACCAGCGCTTCACCGTCGAGCAGATCGCGGCCGCGCGCGAGAAGTATCCTGATGTGCGCGTGATCGTGCACCCGGAATGCCGCCATGAAGTCGTTCAAGCCGCGGACGATGATGGCTCCACCGAATATATCATCAAGCGCATCACCGAGGCGCCTGCCGGCACCACCTGGGCTGTCGGCACCGAGGTGAACCTGGTCCACCGCCTGGCGCAGCGGCATCCAGACAAGCGGATCTTCTGCCTCGATCCGGTGGTCTGCCCCTGCTCGACGATGTATCGCATCCACCCGATGTACCTGCTGTGGGTTCTCGACCACCTGCTCCAGGGCGAGGTAGTCAACGAGATCGTGGTGGCGCCAGAGATCATCGTGCAGGCGCGCGTGGCACTCGACCGTATGCTCAGTCTGGCATAGACAAAGGGGGTTGGTTTGGCACACTCGGTCCGCCCGGAGTGGCTGCGCGTCGTGGCGCCCGGTGGCGAGAATTACCGTGATCTGAAGCGCCTGGTTTCAAGCCATCATCTCCATACGGTTTGCGAGAGCGCTCGCTGCCCGAATATCGGCGAGTGCTGGGAGCGGCGCACGGCGACCTTCATGATCCTCGGGAACACATGCACCCGCAACTGCGCCTTCTGCGCGGTGCCAACGGGCCGGCCCACGGAGTACGACACCGAGGAACCAGAGCGCGTCGCCGCCGCCGTCGTCCGCCTCGGCCTGCGCCATGCCGTGATCACCTCGGTCACCCGCGATGACCTCGCCGACGGCGGCGCGGCAATCTTCGCGGCCACCATTCAGGCAATCCGCCGGCAGGCCCCGAAATGCAGCGTCGAGGTGCTGATCCCAGACTTTATGGGCAGCCGCGAGGCGCTGCAAGAGGTGATGGATGCCCGCCCGACCATCCTTAACCACAACCTGGAGACAGTTGCATCGCTGCAGCGCTCGGTACGCCCCCAGGCGGATTACCAGCGGTCGCTGGCCGTCCTGCGCATGGCTCGCGAGATGGCGCCGGATGCGCTCACAAAATCGGGGATCATGCTTGGCTTGGGCGAGGAGTGGGACGAGATCCTGGAGACGATGGCCGACCTGCGCGCGGTAGAGTGCAGCATCCTGACGCTCGGGCAGTACCTGCGTCCCTCGCTGGAGCACCTGCCCATCCGGCGCTACTACGAGCCGGAGGAGTTCGCGACGCTCCGCGAGAAGGGACTCGCCATGGGCTTCACGCACGTGGAAGCGGCACCGCTGGTGCGCAGCTCCTATCATGCCGCGGAGCAGGCGGAGGCCCCCCTGGGAGGCAAGTAGCGCGGTCGCTGATCGGCGAGAGGCGTATGGAGGCTGGATTGGCGATCTGTGACGCGAGCACTGCCCGCCTGCTCTCGCAGGTGCAGCGCGCATTCCCGCTCGATGCGCGCCCTTTCGCGGCGCTCGGCGAGGCTCTCGGCCTTCCGGAGGAGCAACTCCTCGCCCGGATCAGCGAACTCAAGGCACAGCGCATCATCCGCCAGATCAGCGGCATCTTCGACTCACGCCGTCTCGGCTACCAGAGCTGTCTTGTCGCCGCGCAGGTACCATCACGCATCCTGGAGCAAGCCGCCGCGGCCATCAACCGCCATCCAGGAGTGAGCCACAACTACGAACGCGCCCACGCCTTCAACCTGTGGTTCACGCTCACTGTTCCCGGGCACGCCGACCTGCCCGCCGAAGCGGCCCGGCTCCGCATGGAAGCAGGCGCCGTCCAGGTCCGCCTCCTCCCCACGGTGCGCACCTTCAAGATCGGCGTCATCCTCGATGTGGGCGGCAACCAAGGGGCCGGTCCGACCCCGCCGGCAACCGCCGCCGCTTCTCCCTCGGAGTATGCTGCTTCCGCCAGCGCTAAGAGCCTTAGCGCGCGAGAGATCGCCGCGGTGCGCGCTCTTCAGAAAGATCTGCCGCTCGTGGCGCGACCCTTCCACGCGCTAGCCAACGAGGCCGGCATGGCCGAGGAGGAGCTGCTCGCTCACGCGCGGCAGTTCCTCGAGGGCGGCGAGATGCGCCGCTTCGCCGCGGTGCTCTTCCACCGCCGCGCCGGCTTCACGGCAAACGGAATGGTGGTCTGGAACGTGCCAGCCGAGCGCGTGGTCGCCGTGGGCCAACGGTTTGCCGCCTATCCAGCGGTGAGCCACTGCTACCAGCGCCCCTGCTATCCCGACTGGCCCTATTCCCTCTTCACCATGATACACGCGAGAAGCCAGGAAGAGTGCGAGCGCCTCGTGCGCGAGATGGCGAATGCGGTCGATATCCATGAGCACGCGATTCTCTACAGCCTCCGTGAGTTCAAGAAGACGCGCGTTCGCTACTTTGAGGAGTCTCTTCCTGAACAGCCACCACAAGAAACGCGATGTCGTCCGCAGGCGGATGCCCCTTCATGAACGCATTCACGTCGGCCACGATCTGGTCACGCAGGTCGAGCGCCGATCCCCGGCGCGCCTCGACGAGGAGGCGTTCCAGGCGCTCGCAGCCGTAGAACCCGCCGGACCCATCGCGGGCTTCGATCAAGCCGTCGGTGTAGACCAGAAGGCGATCCCCCGGCGCCAGGCGGCGCTCCCTCGCTTCATACTTCGTATCGGCGAAGACCCCCAATGGGAGGCTCTGCGCCACCAGGCCTTCCAGGGTGCCATCCGCATGGACCAGCAACCCGGGCGGGTGCCCGGCACTCGCGTAGCGGATGCACAGGCCCTCGGTAGAGAGAAAGGCATAGAAGACCGTGACAAAGCCGGATGCATCCAGCGACGCGATATTGTGGGCCAGCGCCTGATTCGCATCCTCGAGGATCACCTCAAGGCGGTCTGTGGCGATAGGGGGGCTGCTCAACTCCGCGGTCATCATCGTCATCAAGAGGGCGGCTGGCACGCCTTTCCCCATCACGTCGCCCACAAAGAGGGCGGCGCCGTCCTCCTGAGGAATGATGCGGAGGAGATCCCCGCCAACTTGGAGTGCAGAGGCATGGTATGCCGCAGTCTGAAAAGGCCCGAAGGTACACTGCTCCGGGCAGACGTAGATGATCGCCTTCTGGACATCGCGCGCCAGGTCCAGCTGCTCGTCTAGCAGGCGCTGGCGTTCCTGCAGCTCCTCGTTCGTGCGGGTCAGGCGAGAGAACAGCCGGATCTCCCGCAACACCAGTGCCGCCTCAGAGGCGACCGATTGGAGCACGCGAATGTCATCGGCCGTAAAGTGCGCGTCGCGGTCACCGAAGAGGACGATGCTTCCCGTCATCTCCCCCTTGATCTGCAGGGGCACTCCGGCGGCGGCGCCGGGCTGGAGGGCGCGCACGTAGGGACTCTCGATGGAGGCCTGCTGGAAATCGGCCCCTTCGAGAATCACCGGCTCCCCGAACCCGGCCACGCGCCCCGCGATACCGTGCCCAAGGGGGATCTCCTCGCCGATGGCCTCTGCGGGCAACGGCCCGCTGCCTGCCCGGCGGATCAGGACGCCATCCACGTGCTCCAGGACCGTGGCCGCCGCGGTATGCGGAATCAGACGGCGCACCTCGTCCAGGATGAGCGAGAGGAACTCCTCCGGATCGCGCGACACGTTGGCGGCGCTGGCGATGCGATAGAGTGCCTCCAGGCGCGTGCCTCGTGCCTCGGCAGCCTCGCGTAGCCTCTCCTGCTCCCGCTCCGCGGCAAGG
>DUUU01000272.1 GCA_012841485.1 Armatimonadota bacterium | reverse complement strand
CGCGGACTTTCGCCATGGCCCGCGCCCACCAGGACACTACGCCTTCGATGGAGCTGCGCCACGTCGCCTCGCCCACCGTTGGGACGACCACTCCACGCGTGGGCCCCAGCCTTACCGTGAGCGGCTCCGCTGCCGATAGCACCCCGAGCGGTGCCTCCGCGCTCGGCACCACTGACTTTGCCGCGTCTGGGACGCGCGACTCCGCGCCCGCCATGGCCGCACGCACGCAGCCGATGGTCGCCGCCGCTTCGCCTGCCCCAGGGGACGTCACCCTGAGCAATATGGCCGCATCGCGACAGGATGCTCCCTCCTTCGCCAGCGCAGACCAGCGCCCGGCAGCCCCGAACGCCGCGCTTCTTCCCCTGGTGGATCCTGCGCGCACCATGCCGGAGTTGGTCGCGACGGTCGCTTCGCTGCCCTGCAGCATCCTCTTCCCTGGTGCGGAAAGCTCGCGCCTCGATGAGCCCGCGGCTGATACCGCTGCCTCTGCCCAGAGCGTGGCGCCGGTTGCCGTGGATGCAGGCGCTCCCGTGACCCAGGTCGTCGCCATCGCAACGGACGGCACCATCGCTCATCTCGGCTCTGCCGCCCTCGGCACGGTTCCCACGCGCATCACCGAGCCAAACGGCGCCGTGATGCCCGTCCTGAGCCCGGGCACGACCGCTCCCGCAGCAACGCGCATCGCGGCCCGCCCCGCTTCGACTTCCGTCGCGCCGACCGCGGTCGCGCCGCGCACCACGATGCCCGCCGGCTCCACGAGCCAGCCTGCGGTCTCCACGCCCGGAACCGACGGATCGGGCGTGATGATGGTGCTCATGGACAAGCGCACGCGCCGGGCCGTGCCTCTGGCGGTTATCCAGCCCCAGGCTTCCGAGCCCTCGGCGCAGGCTGCCCCCGCGGCACACTCCCGCAAGGCGCCTCGCAAGCAGCTCGTCGTGGCTCCGAAGTCCGGTCAGCCGGTCTCCATCGTCTACAATGGCAAGCCGGTGCGCTTCCAGGAGGTCGATCCCTTCATCAACGCCGGCATGACGCTGGCCCCCTTCCGCCACATCATGGAGATGGAGGGCGGCGTCGTCCTATGGAACAACCTGATCAAGCAGGTGCAGGCGACCACTGATGGCCGGCGCATCCAGTTCACCATCGGCAACGCTGAGGCGCTGGTGAATGACCAGCCGGTGCAGATGGACGTTGCGCCCTTCCTCAAGCAGGGGCGCGCCATCGTCCCCGTCTCCTTCCTACGCGACGCGCTCGACGTCGTCGTGGAGTATGATCCGCAGACGGGGCGGGTGACCATCGCCGCCAAGTAACCTCGCCCAGCGAGAATGCTAAGGGGTCGGTGCCACAAGGCACCGGCCCTTTTCTGTGTACGGCCCCCGCGGCGCCTCTCGTTTGCCGCCGGGCCCGGCGGGGTACGCTTCCCCCGGGAGGCGCGACGATGCGGAGAGACAGAAACGATACCGACTGGCAGCGCGATCTCGCACTGCGGAGGCCAAACCCTCGCCATGGTAGCCCCTGGATCGGCGCCGGGCTGGGGCGTGATGGCGAAGCCCCCTCTGCCTACCCTGGCACGGGTTCCAGCCTGCCCCAGGATATCGGCGCTGATGGCTTCGAGGTCGAGCCACCGCCCGATGAGGAGCGGGATGACCTCTCCATGATCGCGGACTCGCGCGCCAACGAGCCACCCGCCGACGATGAGTTCGACACCACCGACCTGAACCAGACGCCCAGCATCGATGGTGTTGAGGCTCAGCTCCTCTCCATCGATCCTGACCGCGCCAGCCGGGTGGATCACATCGACGAGGAGGAGACGCTTCACGACCGCGACGAAGGCGGGGAGATGGGGATCAGCTCCGAGGTGAGCGAACTCCCTATCGGCTCTCCCGATATGTCTCCTGGTGAGCTAGGCCGCTATGAGTGCCCCAACTGCGGCTTCGAGTATGATGTCGTCCTGGGTACCGCCGCGCGCTGCCCTAACTGCAACTATCAGGCGGACCTGACCAACGTAGTCGGTGACGAGTCGTTCCACGAATCGTTCAGCGCCACCCACCCCGACGACTGAGGAGAGCGGCGCGCCCGACAGGCTGAAACGTTCCGCCTTCTCCGTGGAAGGCCCTTCGTCGCGCTCCCGCCAGCAGGTTCGGAGAGACGCGGTCGGGGTGAGAGTGCTCGCCGTTCCCAGGGCTCCACTGCAAGCCTGCCATCATCCCCCCTGCTCTCTCCCTCGGCACTCCACGCCTGCTAGGCCGATCCGTTCTTCGCCTCCCGGAGAAGGTTCCGGCGGGGGCGCGGCGAACAGTGAACGGGGCGGCGCTTCTGCTGCCTACATCTCTTACCTGGGGAAGATGCCCATGTCGCTTGACGAGCTTTGTGTCAACACCATACGCATGATCTCCGTAGATGCTATTCAGAAGGCCAACTCCGGGCACCCGGGTCTCCCGATGGGGGCGGCGCCCATGGCGTACGCCCTCTGGACGCGCCATCTGAAGCATAACCCGCGCGACCCGAAGTGGCCGGACCGTGACCGCTTCGTTCTCTCTGGCGGGCACGGCTCGATGCTGCTCTACTCTCTGCTCCACCTCACCGGGTACGATCTTTCGCTGGAGGATCTCAAGGCGTTCCGGCAATGGGGCAGCAAGACGGCCGGGCACCCGGAGTATGGGCTCACGCCCGGCGTCGAGGTCACCACCGGACCGCTGGGCCAGGGCCTGGCCACCGGCGTCGGCCTGGCGATGGCCGAGGCGCATCTGAGCGCGCGCTACAATCGCCCGGAACAGGCGATCGTGGACCACTTCACCTATGTGCTCGCTACGGATGGCGACATGATGGAGGGCGTCGCCGCCGAGGCCGCGTCTCTCGCCGGTCACCTTCGTCTGGGCAAGCTGATCTGCCTCTATGACAGCAACGATATCTCCCTCGACGGCGCCACCTCTCTCTGCTTCACCGAGGACGTGGCCAAGCGTTTCGAGGCCTACGGGTGGCACGTGCTCACCGTGGAAGACGGCAACGATGTCGACGCAATCGACGCGGCGGTCCAGAAGGCGAAAGCGAACACCGAGCAGCCGTCGCTCCTGGTGATCCGTACTCAGATCGGCTATGGCTCGCCGAACAAGCAGGGCTCCTCCAAGGCGCACGGCTCGCCACTTGGCCCGGATGAGGTCCTGGCAACGCGCCGGCAACTGGGGTGGCCAGCGGATGCCGATTTCCACGTGCCGGAGAGCGCCCTCGCTGTGTTCCGCAAGGCGCTTGAGAAGGGGGCCCAAGCGCAAGCCGAGTGGGAAGCGCGGTTCCGCACCTGGGCTGAGGCCAACCCGGCGCTCGCGCAGGACTGGACCTTGGCCTTCTCCGGCAAGCTCCCGGAGGGATGGGATCAAGCGATTCCGGTCTTTGGTCCCGAGGACTCTGCCGCCACGCGCGCGACGGGTGGCAAGGTACTCAACGCCATCGCCGCGCATTACCCAGGGCTCTTCGGGGGCTCGGCCGATCTGAACGCCTCCACCAACACCGTGATGAAGGGTCTAGGCGACTTCGAGAGCCCGGCTCTCTCCGGCGAAGGGGTGGAGGGCGCTGTGGGCGGGGGCTGGGGCTACGCCGGCAGAAACGTTCACTTCGGCGTCCGCGAGCATGCCATGGCAGCCGCTGCCAACGGCATCGCCATCCATGGGGGCCTTCGCCCGTACACCGCCACCTTCTTCACCTTTTCCGATTACCTGAAGCCCTCGTTGCGCCTTTCCGCGCTCATGGAGCTGCCCGTCATCTACGTCTTCACGCACGATAGCTTCTCCGTGGGAGAGGACGGCCCCACCCATCAGCCCATCGAGCAGATCGCCATGCTGCGCGCCATGCCCAATGTGGTCACCCTCCGCCCCGCCGATGCCAGCGAGACGGCGGAGGCGTGGCGCGTGGCCATCGAGCGACTGGATGGGCCGACGGTCCTGCTCCTGACACGCCAGAAGCTGACCTCGCTCGACCGGAGCGTCTTCGCGCCCGCGGAGGGGCTGCGCAAAGGCGCCTACGTGCTGAAGGAGGCAGAAGGCGGCGCCCCGGAGATCATCCTCATCGCCACCGGGTCGGAGGTTGGCGTTGTGCTGGCGGCGCAGGACGCGCTCGCGGCACGTGGCGTGCGCGCGCGCGTGGTGAGCATGCCGTCGTGGGAGCTCTTCGATGCGCAGCCGGCCTCCTACCGCGACTCGGTGCTCCCCCCTGGGGTGAAGCGCCTCGCGGTCGAGGCCGGCTCGCCCATGGGGTGGCACAAGTACGTGGGCACCGATGGCGACATCATCGCGCTCGACCATTTCGGCGCGTCGGCCCCGGCCGAGGTGTTGCTCCGCGAGTTTGGCTTCACCCCCGAGAACGTCGCATCCCGCGCGCTCCGGCTGCTTGGCCGCGGCTAAGGAGCCACCGATTCGGGTGTAGAAAACGGGGGATGGGGTAGACTCCCCCTGGTAGGTCCGTAGTGGGCCGGATGTGCGGCAGTATTTCCCTGCGCCACGTCCGGCCTGCTTCTTTCTCACGGCGGACCGATCACCGGGAGGGAACCCGATGGCAGATGCCACGGCGGTGCAAACCGCTTCATTGGAGGCGCTGCGCGAGAAGGCGCGCCTCTTGCGCAAGCATATCATCACGATGACCACGGCGGCACGTTCGGGGCATCCGAGCAGCTCGCTCTCTGCCGTGGAGCTCCTCGTGGCGCTCTACTTTGGTGGGATCCTCCGGCATGATCCCGGACACCCTACCTGGCCAGAGCGCGACCGCTTCATCCTCTCCAAGGGGCACGCGGCTCCGGTCCTCTACGCGGCCCTCGCCGAGGCGGGCTACTTCCCGGTCGAGGAGCTCGCCACGCTCCGGCGCATCGGCTCTCGCCTGGAGGGCCATCCGATCCTGGGCAAGCTGCCCGGGGTCGAGGCTTCTACCGGGTCTCTAGGTCAGGGGCTCTCTATTGGCGTAGGCCACGCCCTGGCAGGCAAGCTCGATGCGCATTCCTACCGTGTCTTCGTGATGATAGGCGACGGCGAGAATGATGAGGGGCAGATCTGGGAAGCAGCCCTCTCCGCATCCAAGTATCAGCTGGACAACCTCACATGTATCGTCGACCACAACGGCTACCAACAGACGGGGAGTATCCACGATGTGATGCCCCTGTCGCCGCTCCCTGATAAGTGGCGTGCCTTCGGGTGGTACACCCTGGAGGTCGATGGCCATGATCTGAACGCGGTCCTCTCCACGCTCGCGGCCGCTCGCGCTTTTCGCGACTCGCCGACGGCGATCATCGCCTACACGCGCAAAGGCAAGGGCGTCTCTTTCGTCGAGTCCGACTACGCCTATCATGGGAAGGCGCTCTCCCCCGAGGAGGCCGACCGCGCCTTGGAGGAACTGGGATGGAAGTGATCGCGCCTGTCGCTCGTCCGCTGGGGAAGGCGACACGAGAGGCCTTTGGGGAGGCCCTCCGGGATCTGGGCCATGCCCGCCCCGATGTGGTGGTGGTAGACGCAGATCTCAACAACTCCACCCGCACGCAGCTCTTCGCCGAGGCCTTCCCGAATCGCTTCTACAACGTCGGCATCGCCGAGTCGAACCTCGTGGGAGTGGCAAGCGGCCTGGCGGCTTGCGGCAAGCAGGTCTGGATCTCCTCCTTTGCCGTCTTCCTGCTCGCCAATGCCTTTGATCAGCACCGCATGAGCATCGCCCTCCCTCGCCTGAATGTGAAGCTGGTGGGCACGCACGCGGGGATCACGGTGGGCGAGGACGGCCCCTCACAGATGGGCGTGGAAGACGTTGCGCTCGCCTGCGCGCTGGCCGGCGTTCGCGTCTTCGTCCCGGCGGATGAGGCAGAAACGCGCGCGGTGGTGCAGGCTGCAGCCGAGATAGACGGCCCAGTCTACATCCGCTGCGGGCGCCCCCCGGTGCCGGTGGTCCATGAATCGGGGTGCCTGTTTCGCCCTGGAAAAGCCACGGTGTTGAGAGAGGGGAACGACCTCACACTCGCGGCCAATGGGATCATGGTGGCGGCCGCGCTCGACGCGGCCGAGGAACTCGCCCGAGAGGGCCTTTCAGCGCGCGTTCTCAACCTATCGAGCGTGAAGCCGATCGATGAGGCCGCCCTGGAGCAGGCCGCGCGCGAGACGGGTGCGCTCGTCGTGGCAGAGGAGCACCTAGCCCATGGGGGGCTTGGGAGCATCGCGGCGCGGGTGCTGGCGGCACGCTATCCGGTCCCCATCGGCTTCGTCAACCTGGGGGATACCTACGCGGAGTCTGGAGACCCGCGAGCCCTGCTAGAGCGATACGGTCTCACGGCCGGGGCAATCGGCCAGCAGGCTCGCACGGTCGTGCTGCGCAAGTCAGTCTAAGGTCAAAGGCGCTCGAGTACCTTGAGGGTCAGCCCCGCCACTCGTGGCCACGAGAAATGCTCCTCGAAGAGCTCTCGTCCGCGGGCACCCATCGAGTTGCGCACGTCGGGATCGAGCACCGCCGCGCGCATCGCCGCGGTCAGGCCCTCTTCATCCCCGGCGCCGACAAAGACAATCGCGCCGCTACGTTCCAGCACCGGATCCGTCTCCGGGCCGCGCCACGCCACGACAGGCAAGGCATGCGAGAGCGCCGCCATCAACGTGGTCTGGCGCGTGGAGATCCCGAAGCGCTCCGGCATCACGGCGACGTCGGCTGCCTGAAGACTCCGCGAGACCGTCTCGGCGTCGCAGAAGCCGGTCCACGAAACGTAGCCTTCCAGGCCCAGTTCCTTCTCCAGCCGACACAATGCCTGCAGCCGCCCGGGGCTGGCGATCTTGCCGATGTTCACCAGACGACAGGCGTGACCCTCGGCAATCAGGGTGCGCAGGCAGCGGTACACCGCCTCATAGTCGCGATGGCGATGCGACATGCCGAAGATGGCAAAGAGCGTCTCCCCGTCTCCAACGCCCAGATGCGCACGAGCAGCCGCCCGGTCGCACTCCACCACGGGGATATTCGAGCTGACGGGCACCACCGAGACGTTGCCCCCCATGGGGAACATGAGGCGTTGGAGCTGCCGCCGGCGCTTCTCCGTGGTCACGATCACGCGGTGACACGCGCCGACCATGTAGCCGGTGGCAAGGCGCTGCCACCCCGCGACAAGCATTCGCCCGGGGCCGCCCTGAAATGGGATCCAGGGCTCGTGCAGCGCCACTGCCACCTTGCACGGCAGCCGGACGCGCAGGATGTGCGGCAGGAGCGCGACGCCCACCCCCAGCCCGCATCGGGCATACGCGTACGGCGTGTATTGGAGGGCGACCACGTCGCACTCTGTCTCCCGAATCGCGCGCAGCAATCGCCCCAAACCGCGCACCCCCCAGCGGTGGATGGTGCGCCCAAGGCGCACATTTCCGGGAACCGGACACACCTTCCCCGCTCCTTCGGGAACGGGGCCGCTGATCACGGTCACCTCGACGCCCTGCGCAGCCAGCTCGCCCGCCAGGTGGCAGGTATACTCCCCCACCCCATCCACCACCGGCGGCAGGTTGGGGTAGACCAGACAGACCTTCATGATCTCAATGGAAGAGCGAGTCGATCGATTGGCCTGTATGCGTGCGCTTGATTGCCTCCGCGAAAAGTGGCGCGACCGAGAGCGTCTTGATCTTCGGGTGTCGCTTCTCCGGCGGCAACGGCACCGTGTTCGTCACGACAACCTCCTTCACCGGCGACGCGGCGATCCGCTCGATGGCCGGGCCACACAGAACCCCGTGCGTGCACCCCACGTAGATGTCGCGCGCGCCGGCGTTCTTGAGCACGTTCACCGCGCCCATCAGCGAGCCGGCGGTGCTGATCTCGTCATCGAAGATGATCACGTGCTTGTCGCGTACATCGCCCACGACCGCGCGGCTTGCCACATCGTCGGTGTTGCCCAGCCGGCGCTTGTCTACGAAAGCAAGGGGAATGTCCAGGCGCTGGGCAAAGCTGCCGGCGCGCTTGGCACTCCCGGCATCCGGCGCCACCGCGACGCACTCCCGGATCACCGGCAACTGCGCGTAGTAGCTGCAGAGCACCGGCGTGGATTGCAGGTGATCCACCGGAATGTCGAAGAACCCCTGGATTTGCGGCGAGTGGAGCGTCATGGTGAGCACGCGCCCTGCACCCGCCGCGCGGAGCAACTGCGCCATCAGCTTTGCCGTGATCGAGATCCGTGGCTGGTCCTTCTTATCGGAGCGCACGTAGGGATAGTAAGGCAATACCGCCGTGATTCGCGACGCGGACGCGCTGCGAAGCGCATCGATCAGGATCAATAGCTCGACAATCCCCTCGCTCACGGGCGGGCAGGAGGATTGCACAACAAACACGTCGCACTCGCGCACGCTCTCCTCGATCTGGATGAAGAGGTTATCGTTGGCAAAGCGCGAGCGATCGACGCGACCCAGTGGAATATCGAGACAGCGACAGATCTCCTGCGCCAGTTCCGGGTTCGAACTGCCCGAGAAGATCTTGAGAGTGTCTTTCAGAATGCACCTCCGGCTTCAAACACGAACTCGCTCGCGCCAATACGGATGCGATCGCCACTCCGCAACGGCTGAGCACTGATACGAACATCATTCACAAACGTGCCGTTCGAGCTGCCCTCATCGGCGATGAGGTATCCTCCGCCCTCAACACGCAGCAGGGCATGCCGCCGCGACACGGTGCCATCACCCGATAGCACGAGATCGCGGCCGGCTTCACGCCCGATGGTGAGCACCTCACCCGATAGCGGGATCGTCTGCCCGGCGTAGGGCCCGCTGATACCCACCAGCCGAGCCTGCGCCGCCGTCGCCGGCATCTCCGAGAGCCGGGGCATCACCGCGCCCGCGCCCGGGCTCGCGCCGGCCGCCTCCATGGCCGGGGTAAACCCTGGCGCCGGCGGCGCGACGGGCGTACAGGCGCAGTTTCCTGTACGCGGATCCTTTTCCTGGCCACAGAAGGCGCAGATGTTATCGGCGACCGCCGGAACCCGCGGAGACGGCGTCGCGCTCACATCGCGCGCGCGGCGCGCGGGCGCCGAACCCACCTTTTCATGAAACAGGATCTGCGTCGCCCCAAGCTGGATCGTATCGCCCTCGCGCAGACCTTGTTTGGAGACTCGCTGCCCGTTGACCAGGGTACCGCCAGGCGATGTCCCCAGATCCTCGATCACGTAGGCCCCGCCATCCAGCTTGATCGCCGCGTGCCGGGGCGCTACCGAGGGATCCCCGAACACGCCCACTTCCGCCAGCTCGTCGCGCCCGAGGATGCTGACGGCCTTATCGAGGATATACTCCCGACCTTCGTTGCGCCCGCGCAAGACGACGACCCAGGCCTGCTTCATCAGGTCTTGCACCAGGCCGAGGAAGAAGCCGATGGCCGCCCCGGTGATCGTCATGCCCACGAAGCGGCTCAACTCGCCCCCCATCTGGAAGATCTCCCCGATGAAGTCGAACATCATGCCGCCAAAGAAGCCGCCGATCCCTCCGCCGATCATGCCGTGCTTCATCTTGCGAGGCGACCAGGAGGGCACCCCCTGCGCGACCCCGATAGCCAGTCCGACAAGCGCCCACCCCACGGCCCGCGCCACAACGCCCTGCAGGAAGCCAAAGAGGCTGACCGTCAGCGCTCCGCCCGCCGGCTGGGGCTGCAAGCGCGCATAGACTACCTGGCCAAAATAGAGGCCGATGAGCCCGCCGCCCAGGCCGACGACCGCGCCAATCACGACCGACCGCCAGAACTGCCGGCGCGATCCCGTCGCCAGACCTTCCACCGCGCCAATCGCCGCGCTGATCGCGCTGCCCATGATCGCGCCGAAGATCGCGAGCGACCACCAGGCGGCGGCGTCCGCCACCAGGCGCTGCGTGTCGCTGGTCAGGAACTCGATCGGCTCCATGATCGCCCACGCGACAAAGCCGCCGGCCGCCCCGGCCATTGCCTCCAACAGTATCTTCAGCCTGGAGTTCATTGCCCTCCCATGGCACCCGCGGGCGCCATTCCACAAGCCGCCTCTACGCCTCGAAACGGATGCGCGTGCTGCCTACCTGGATCTCATCCCCCGGACGGAGGAGCTGTTCCGTCACGCGCTGTCCATTCACGAAAGTGCCGTTGGAGCTCCCCTCATCGCGGATCAGATAGCCACCCTCTTGCCGGATCACGCTGGCATGCCGGCGCGACACGGTGCTATCCTGCACGAGAGGCAGGTCGCTCTCCGCGGACCGCCCAATCACGGCCGGCGCGTCCGTCAAGGTGACGGTACCTCCCAGTGCCGGGCCCTGCACCACCACCAATCGCGGGGCCCCGCTATCGATAGGGGCCGTAGGAGGAGCCATCCCGGCCGCATCCGGCGAGGCCGTCACGGAGCACGCGCACGCCCCCGTCGCCGGGTCCTTCTGCTGGCCGCAGAAAGGGCACGCCCCTTCCGGCACCTGGACGGGTGGGGGCGCTGGCTTCTCCGCCGCGCCATCGTCGGCCGGTTCGGCAGGCGGGATCTGCACGCCCAGACGCCCCAGCGCCTGCTCTGCGGTCACGCCCTTCTCCCGGAGCATGCGGTAGCCGCCATACGCGATCCCCGCGAGGATGAGCAGCGTCACCAGGCTCTGGAGGCCGCCCGTGCTAGACGCTGATGGCCGGGCCTCGCCCTCCTCCGCCGATGACGCCTCTTCCTCCTTCGGTGAAGTCTCTGACGCCGAGTCCTCGCCCTCTTTCGTGCCTGCGGCCTCTTCGTCGGATTCGCCCTCGGTGGAAGCAGACGGCGTGCCATCGGGGGTGGCCTTCGCGAGTTCTACCGAGAACGCGCCGGGCGCGTGATCCGCCTTGACTTCGATATCCTGCGCCAGTGTCGAGCCATCCGCGAAGGTGACCTTGACGTTGGTGCGACCAAAAGGAACGCGCTCGAACTCCACCACGCCGTCGCGATCCGGCAGAATGGGCCGGGTCTGCCCCAGCCCCTTGCCATCCGTCAGGGTGACCGCTCCACCGCTGGCAGGTTTTCCATCCTCACCCACGGCACGCACCCGGAAGGTATTCACCGCCGTGAGGTCGCTCTCGGCCAGGGTGATCTCCTTGGTCTCGCCCGCCTTCACCTCCACCGCCCGGGTGCCAACGTTCCCCGTCTTCCCATCGAGGATCACCACCACGGGATCGGTGAACTTGCTTCCGAGCGGAGCGAGGTCAACCGCTGCCTTTGTACCAGCGACCTTCACCGGAGGCGTCGCCTGCTCGGCGCCTTTGTCGTCTTTATATTCGAGCCAAATAGTGTACTCGCCTGAAGGCACCCCGACCACCAGAGTGCCAGCGGCCCAGGCGACACGCGCCGGAACCCCAAGGAGCAGGAGCATCGTGAAGAGTATGGCTGGGCGAACATTGCAAAGGATTTTCACGTGCGGAACCCTCTCCGTGAAAGCCGCCGCGGTCACCACCGAATCGACACCGCTGGTGGCACGCAACCCGCCCTCAGACGCGCGGCAGCGGCGGGCAGGCGGTCCTGAACATCTCCTGCCAGGATACCGGGGCCACCCAGCTCGTCCGCGGCGATATCGCCCGCGAGGCCATGGAGGTAGACCCCCAAGACAGCCGCCGTGGTCACAGGGAGCCCCTGGGCCACAAGCCCGGCAATCGCGCCGGTGAGCACATCGCCCATGCCGGCCGAGGCCATCGCGGCATTGCCGGTTGAGTTGATGAAAACGGGGCCCTTCGGATCGGCGATCACCGTTCCGGCCCCCTTGAGCACGGTGACGACTCCGAAGCGTCGCGCGGCTTCCTCGGCTGCGGCAATGCGGTCGGCCTGAATCGCCGCAACCGTCTGGCCCAACAGCCGGCTCAATTCTCCCGGGTGAGGGGTGATCACCGCCGGCGCTTGCAGCTGGCCAAACACCTCGGGG
>DUUU01000271.1 GCA_012841485.1 Armatimonadota bacterium | reverse complement strand
GGGGGGCGTGGGGATGGGGGATCGCGCGGCCGATCCCCGAGGGGTGTCAGAGAGTGGGGAAGGTGAGGCAGGGGCGGGTGCCCGCCCCTGCTTGCCGCTCATCACTCCTTGCGCGCCTGCAGCTTCGCCGCCTCACCCGGATTGCCGATGTGCAGCGTGTCGTAGGCCTGCTGCGAGCTCTTGAACGCGCCGATGCCCTCATGCCCGTGCCAGTCGCCCTGGTGATGGATCGGGTTGGGGAGGCCCGTTGCCTTCTCGCGTTGGGCGATATGCGCCTCCATGCGCGCCTTGAGGAACTCCACGACTTCCGGCTCCTTCTCCGCCAGGTTGTTGTTCTCCTCGGGGTCGTCCAGGAGGTTGTAGAGCTCCACCGGTGGCTTGAAGTGGAAGTCCGGCTCCAGGGCCAGGATCAGCTTCCACTCCGGCGTGCGCCAGCCATGCTTGCGCATCCAGGTGCATTCCGTGAAGTAGAACTCGGTGTCGTGGTGGGGCGTCTCGCCGCGGACCATATCCATCAGGCTCCGGCCGTCAAACTGGTAATCGCTCACCTGGATGTCGAGGAGCTCCAGGATGGTCGGGGTGATGTCCCAGTTCTGGTTGTAGCCGGCCAGGCGGAGACCCGCAGGCACCCTCGCCGGGTAGCGGATGATCAGCGGTACATGGAGCACATTGTCGTAGGTGCCGTGGTGGTCGAACCAGCACTCATGCTCGTAGAGCGTCTCGCCGTGGTCGGCCGTGATCACGACGACGGTGTCGTCCAGGATCCCTTTGGCTTCCAGCGCAGTGAAGATCGACTGGATCGCCGCGTCCATGTAGGCCACGGCGCCGTCGTACTGGGCGATGACGTAATCCTTGTCGGTGACCGGACCGGGCAGCCAGCTCGCGAAGTAATCGCAGAATGGCTTGAACGCCATCACCGGCTCCATCGACTTGTTCTCCGGGTCATACTCGTTCCCGTGATAGAAGATGCGCTCGTAGGGTGCCGGCGGGAGGTACGGCGTGTGCGGGTCGAGGTGGCGCAGGAAAAGGAAGAACGGCTCGGGGGCGTCCGCCATGCGGTCCAGTTCCGGAATGGCGACCTTGTTCAGGTTCTCCGCCTTCGGCATCTTGCCGCCGGGGTCGCCACCCCACCCGGAGTATTCCAGCACCTTATCAAAGCCCCGGAAGGGGTATTGCACCGTGGTGGTGTTGTAACCGTTCTCCTTCAGGATCTCGGGGAGCGTGCGCACTTCGGGGCGCAGGCCGCCCTTGTGGCGCAGGGCCACGATCTGCGTGTTGAAGCAATCCATGCCCGTGAGCATGCAGGCATAGCCGGGCGTGGTGGGGATATGCGGGCTAAAGGTGTTCTCGAAGAGCACGCCCTCCGAGGCAAAGCGATCCATGTAGGGAGTCGTCAGCCTGGGATAGCCGTAGCAGCTCATATGCCCGGCGCTCAGCGAGTCGATCCCCAGGATCAGCAGGTTCGGCTTTCGTTTCATGGCAATCCTCTTTCCTCCGTGCGCGGTACCGGCCGCCGCGGCACACGCAAACGCGAACAGAGGGGCGTCCCTACACGCTTCGCGGGGGCTCGGCCTTGTTATTCGACCCCTCGGGGCCGAAGCCGGTAGTGGGATCCGAGAAACCCAACCCTATCGCCATTCAGATTCGCACCCAGGCGCGCGAACACCTGCTGGCGATGTCGCAATCACCCCCCTGGCGGAAGCCGGGGAATGCGCAAGTTCAGCTCTTTTTGGCCAGGGCGGGGCGGCAGATCTCACGAAGCGCCAGGTATGCGGGCATCCGCGGCAGCGCCCACGCGAGGAAGCTCCGATAGTTTCGGGTGCCGGCCACCACCTCCAGGTAGGTTGCCACCACTCGGGGGTGGCTGCTGAAGAGGCGGTGGAATGCTGCCGGGAAACGGTGAACGAGGCGGGTCAGGAAGAGCGCGTCTCGCAACTCGCCGCCGAACGCGCGCTCGCACGCGGCCTCATACTCCGCGAGTGCCTCGATTCGCTC
>DUUU01000270.1 GCA_012841485.1 Armatimonadota bacterium | reverse complement strand
GAGAGACCAACGTGAGCCCATCTCCATCTCCTCATCCTGAGCGTGTGCGGGTATCGGCGCGGGCCATCCGCGTGCGACACCCAACCACGGTTTCTCGTCGGAGAGGCCAGAGCCCTGCCCGAAGGGGCGATTCCCCCTCCCCCTCGGGCGCGGAGGTCCGGGGAGGGGGCTTCCAGCCGCGCTCCAGGTAGTCCGGTGGGGTTGCTGCGTAGCCGCGCCGGATCAGCCGCCAGCGGGCACGTTCCAGACCAGGAGCGTGGTATCCTCACTGGCTGAGAGGAGGCGCTTCCCATCGGGGGTGATGGCCAGGGCGTTGATAGGACCGGCGTGCCCTTCCAGCTTCCGCACCTGCTTTCCCGTGTCCGCGTTCCAACAGGTGATGGCGCCGTTTTCATTCCCCGCGAAGAGGAGGCGGCCGTCCGGCGTGCCGGCCAGAGAGAGAACGCGCCCGCCCGGCACCATCTCTCCAACGAGCTGGCCACTCTCGACCGCGCGCCTCAGGATGCGCCCATCGCGCCCCGCCGAGCAGGCAAAGCGGCCATCGGACGAGAAGAGAACCGCCTCGACCCAGCCGCGGTGTCCCTCCCAGGTGTGGAGCAGCGCCGCCCGGCGCCGGTCCCACAGCCGCACCGTGCCGTCGCGCCCGCCGCTTAATACGAGCGCGTCATCGGGAGAAAGGGCGATGGAAAGCACCCCCCCGCGATGGCCTTCGAGCACCTTCTCGGGCGTGTCGCCCTCCCCCCAGATCCGAATCGAGCCGTCGTCGGCGCTGGTGAGGAGCTCCCGGCCGGCGCGGGTGTAGGCCACCGAGCGCACGTAGCCGCGGTGCCCCTTCCGCTCCCGGACCACGCGGCCCGCGGCGAGGTCAAACTCGCGCACGATCCCATCCTTGCACCCGGCCGTGGCCCGCCCGCCATCGGGAGCAAGCGCCAGGCAGTAGGCCCCCAGGGTGGCCCCGGGAAGCGTCTTCCGGCACTCCCCCGTGCCAGGGTTCCAAAGCCGGAGCGTGCCATCCGCCGATGCGCTCGCCACCGCTCCCGCGGGGAGCACGCTCACACCGCGCACCCCCTGATGGTGGCGCTCGATGGGATGGCGCGGGGTGCCATCGGCAAGGCTCGTCTCTGCCACCAGGCCTCCCCCGTAGGAGAGGACCCACTTCCCATCCGGCGAGACGCGAATGCGCGTGACATGGCCGTTGTGCGGCACCCACCGGAAAAGTACCTTGCCGGTCGCGCGGCTCCACCGGCGAATGGAGCCATCGCGCGATCCGGTCAACAGGAGATCCGGATCGGCGCAGTAGGCGACGGCGGTGACGGCGTGGCCATGGTGCCCGGCAAAGGTGCCGAGAGGCTTCAGGCCTTCCACCTGCCATTCGGTCGCTTTGTGCCGGCTGCCGAGGAGGAGGCGCTGCCGGTCGGGCGAGAGGACAAGGCTGCGCGCGTGCGCATAGTAGTCGTTGAGCCACTCCTTCAAGAGCGTGCCACGGGTGAGATCATAGTGCGCCAGGATCGGGTCAGACCCGGCGCTGCCACTCACGAACGCCGTTCTGCCATCCGGGCCATAGACCGCCTCGCTGAAGGAGTGCATCTTCCCGGTGATAGCGGTCAGTTCCTTCCCCGTCTCGAGATCCCATTCCTTGAGCGTTGGCGGCGCACCGCCGGTGGTGAGAACGCGCTTCTCATCCGGGGAGTAGCGGGCCACACGCAGCCCTCGCTGCCCGGTCGCCCACTGGCGGAGCACCTTCTGCGCGGCGAGATCCCATTCGAGGACGTTGCCGGCGGAATCGGCGATGAGGAGGAGCTTGCCATCACGGCGTGGCTCCACGCTGGCGAGCGATGCGCTGCCCACGCGGTACCGTGCCGCCAGCT
>DUUU01000269.1 GCA_012841485.1 Armatimonadota bacterium | reverse complement strand
TCTGGGCCTGACGATGCCCCGGTGCAGGCAGCGCAGCACGTCCGCTGCGTTGCGGCACTGAGCCAGGTCCAGCCAGATCCAACGGGCGCTCCAATAGAGCCGTCTCGCCCATCGCCTCAATAGCACCTTCCTTTCCGTCTCGTCATCCGCGCCGGGGCTTCGGCCTCGGCTCCATCCTACCTACCTTACTCTGCCGCCAGCGGGGTGTCTCACGTCGGCGTCCACTGGCAGAGCAGTGGCGGCAGGGCATTTGGCACTGCCCCGCCGCTACACTGCCGCGCTCTGGTGGGCGATGCAAGCGCTACCGTCGGGCCACGCTACGCCGACGCGTCGTCCGGAGGGGTGATCTGCAGAGTCTCCGGGATGTCGTTGTCCTGCGGCTTCGAGTTGCCGTACCTGCCCAAGGGCGTGGTGGCTTCGGTCAGGTAGGGCATCAAGAACCCGAGGATGAACTCCCGACATAACTCGAACATATCCTGGTCGAGTCCCCCTTTGGAGTTGCGGTGCCCCTCGATGTCGAGGCAGAGATAGCGCGGCCCGCCCGGATCGACCTCCTGTGCCTTCCGAACCAGCCCGAACAGGCTCTGCGCCGCCGCCTCGAAGTCGTCATCGGCCTGCACGCAGTGGTAGATGACGCCCCCCTTTCGCTCAACCATGCTGCTCATCGCCCCCTTCCTCCACCCGCACGAACGCGGCGAGAAACCTTTCTCGTCGCTGGTTGGCCGTCATCATCTCCCGCGCGAACGTGTCGCGGCGATCCGCCGGGAGCGACGACATGATCTCCAACTGTAGCTCCGTCAGTCTGCGTCCGTTATCAGTCAGTCGTTCCTCCTTCCGGTTCTCAGAGCACAGGGGCGGCTCGCACCAATGGCGTAGCCGCCCCTGCGTTCGTCTATCACTATGGTAGTGCACCCACTCCGCGCCGGTGGGGGGCGGGGAATCCCCGCCCCTCCTGCGGCGTGTCACCGCCCAGCCTGTTGGCTCTCAGCTTCCGGCGATGGCATGGGTGGCTCGACGGGGCCGCAGACGACGTTGGCTTCCTCATCAATGCGCCCGTCCGTAGCAGGCGCGCCATGCGACCCACACCGCCAGACTCCGCAACCGGCGATCCTGCAGGCGGCGCATGGGGTGGTCCGTCCACACCGGGTCATCGCAACCAAACCTATTCCGCGCAAGTGTTCTCCTTTCATCGGCCTCGTGGTGCCCCTGCGGCATCACGAGGTCTCCGGCCAGCGTTTCGCCGCCGTTAGCTGCCTTACGCGACGGCACGGCGGGTGTCTCGCGGCCTGGATGTCCGGGGCGGTGCCGACACCGCGCGGCTGCGGCATCGCCCGATAGGTACCGCACGCCGAGGGCACAGAGGCATCCCTGAATTGGGGTGACGATCTGGGAGATTCTTCTGAGGCGGATGAAGGAGAGGGGCGTGTCGTGGGCGAACGTCTGTAGCGCCGGTTCGTATCCGGTGGTGGATGTGGCGAAAGTGCCTGGGCGCGACGCACCAGATGAACACTCCCCCCTCCACGCACGCGCATCCATCCGTTGCGGCACGCTTTCCCGCCGCGATCCGAGAAGTTCAGCAGTACTCTGGTAGTGTCCGGCCCCTTGGGCTGTGGGCGACTATCCCGTATTGGGATAATCGCGAGCGCAACCAGGAACAGGGCGAATAGCGGGTACGGCTACCTTGGGTGGTTGGACGGTGGAATGGATTTCTGCACCTCGCGGAGCAGTTCCACAGGGTCGATGCCGAGAACCTGGGCCAACTCCAGGAACTCCACCACGTCCAGACGCCGTTCGCCCGTCTCGTACTTGCTGACGAAGGACTGTGGGCGACCCAGACGCTCGGCAAGCTGTGCCTGCGTCAAGCGGGCGCTCCTTCGGGCCTCGATCAGCAACCGGCGAAACCGGATGTATGCCTCGGTGAAGACAGAGCGGCTCATGGTACTCCAGGATGGACACCAAGGAGCGTAAACCCGGAAGGGGATAAATCCCAAAAGGGGATTGGTCTGCTGCTCTCCGTCAGGTGGCACTGAGCCACTATGTTGAGGCGTCTGGTTGGGCCAGATCACCCTTGCGAGAAGAGGAGGTTATTTGTGCCGATCCAGTTCTCGTGTCCGAAGTGCGGCGGACGCCTGACCGCGCCTGACTCGGCGGCTGGTGTCACGGCTCCATGCCCGAGGTGCGGGGCCTCAGTCACCGCGCCCTTACAGGCAGGCCAGCCTCTGCCAGCGGGTCAAGCGCGAGGAAGCGCAGTATCGGCTCCACATCACACGGAGTCCGCAGGCCGCGCCGTTCAGGCTCCGACACGCACGGGTCCCGTTTGCCATATCTGCGGTGGGGGCACGATTGCCGGTGTGTGCTCGTGCTGCTCTCGCATCGTCTGCCGCGAGTGTGCTACACGCGAGCGGAAGGATCTCGTTTGCAGCCCCTGCCGCACGTTGCGGGATGGTACATCTGGCAGCAACCCCGTTGCGGCACTCCGCGCCATCGAGGCGTTGGGACCGGACGTAGCGCGGCACCGACCGCAGCGCGCGACGCGGGAAGTGAAGAAAGCCCACGACATGGTGGAGATGACCATCCGCTCCTTCGTTGCCGAGGGCGCACTGGATGCCGCGTCTGCGCTTGCGCTACGTGCCCAGAGTGCTCGCGGTCTGTGGGGTCTGCCGCCTGCCTATGTGCCATCGCCTAGCCGCCGGTCAGCACCGAACCGCCCGCCTACCCGCGAGGAGTTCGACATCACAGCACAAGCCGTCTCTTCGTTCCTGCCGGTGCCAGCCACTCATCCCGGACTCACGGCGATGGTTGGCGAACTGGCAAGCCGAGCGAGCATTCCGACACCTCGGCTATGGATCCAGAGGGACGAGGTGCCGAACGCCTGCGCCGTCGGGTTCGTACCGGAAGAGGCGCACCTGATGGTCACGGCGGGTCTTCTCAACTCCGGGATCCCGGAGCGTCAGTTGTTCGCCGTCCTCTCCCATGAAGTTGCCCACATCACGTTGGGCCACACCGCTGAGAACACCGCCCTGCACGCGAAGGCGCTGGACATCCAGATGAGTGCCGCGCTTACCGGGGGTGCTGTAGCGGGTGCGGGCGGGGGCCTCGGTGCAACGGTGGCGTCTGTAAGCGCCCTCAGCGACGACGATTGCGTGGGCTTGCTCGGGTTGGTGGTCGGACTGGGCATCGCTGCGGTCGGTGGCGCGGTAGGGGCTGGCATCAGCGCCCAAGGCGCAGCGGCGGCGAAAGCCAAGCTGACCAGGGGGCTGCACCATATGGAGTTCGCCGCAGACGCGAGAGGGGCAGAGCTATCCGGTGATCCGCAAGCCCTCGCTGACGCTCTGGCCTACCTCGACCGTTCGCAGGACGCGGGTCGTTGGTCGGGCCGCGCGGTAGGGCACGCCGCCCACGCCTTCATTGTCGCGCCGGGGGTTGCGTGGTCGCTGGCGGATGCCAGCACCCATCCGCCGTGTTCGCGGCGGATTGCGGCACTGGCGCTTCTGCGGATGGCAAGTGAGGCCCGGTGAGGGAGGGACATAGGCAATGCCGATCAAGTTCGACTGCCCCTGGTGCAGCCATACTCTCACAGCGCCCGACTCGGCGGCGGGGGTTACCGCCCCATGCCCCAAGTGCGGTGTGCAGATTACCGCACCGGCAGATGGCGAACAGCCAGCGGGAGCGGGCAAGGCCAGCGCTGTTGGCCCTGCTGGCGGATCGCCGACGGCGGGAAAGACGCAATCCGCTCCCCTGACCAGTCACCCGCTACCATCGTCGGCACCGACCCAGGTACCTCCCTATGACCCCATGCCGCGCAAGGCAGGCAAGGACTGGCTGACCACACTGCTCCTCTGCCTCTTCACCGGGTTCCTGGGGGGCCACCGGTTCTACACCGGACACATCACGACGGGGATCATCCAGGCGCTCACGATGGGTGCGTGTGGCTTGTGGTGGCTGACAGACCTGGCAATAGTACTCGCTGGCCGATTCCGCGATTCCACCGGCAATC
>DUUU01000268.1 GCA_012841485.1 Armatimonadota bacterium | reverse complement strand
AAGGCCTCCGCCAGGGATCCGGGAGGCCACTCCCCACTGCCACCCATGGTCTCCTCCCTGATCAGCACGGACTCGCGGGGTCACCAAGCGCTTATACCCACTTTTCCTCTGAATGAAATGACCCTGGCGCATTTTACGCATTGCTGTAGGTGTTGGATACTGGCGCACACCGCCTCGGCGGCATCGACCCGGCCCGCATACCGCTCTTCGCTCAGCTCCAGGTTCAGGATGCCCTCATACCCGGCTGAGAGCAGCCTCTCCACATACTGCGATACCGGCACCACGCCCTGCGTCAGCGGCCAATGGGTGTCTCCACCGGGACCGATATCATGGATGTGGGTATGCGTCACGGCGTCGAGAAACGCCGCCGGCGGAGTCTCGGCGAGCAGGCCGCGGCGCGCGTTGCTGCAGCCGTGGCCGAAGTCCCAGCAGATGCCGGCCGGAAGCCCCTCCACCAGCGCCAGAACGCCTTCATACGTGACGCTTGGGTCCGCCGGACCCTTCGCGCGGTTCAGCTCCACCGCGAAGCGCAGTGGCACTCCCTCGCGCTCCGCGGCATCCACAGCCCGGCGCAGCGCCTCTCGCGTTCGTGCCGCCAGGCGCGATTCGCTCTCCGCCTGCGCCGCGTAGGCGTGGACCGGGACGACCACCGCTTCGCCCCGCTCGCGCAGCTCCCGGAGCACGCCGGACAGGCCAGGGAAGAGCTCCCCCAGGGTCGCACCCACAGCCTCTTTCGGCAGCCGGGCGTGGACGGCCAGGGCCAGGCCCGCGCTCCAGACGCGCCGGGCGGCGCGCGCGACCTCCTCCGGAGGCGTCTCCTCGTCCACGCGCCGCAGCTCGATGACGGAGATGCCCCACTCGCGCCACTGCGTGAGTGGAGCCCCCGGATCACCGGCCAGCTCCTCCACAGAGCGCGAGAGCCCCAGGCGCATCATGGTCGGTCTCATCACTTCTCCTGCCATCCCGCCAGCGCATAGAGCCGGTCGGCCAGCGACTCAATCGTCTCGCGCAGGCAGAGGCAGGCGCGCCACTCGGCGGGGATGCCGGATTCGCCGTAGAAGGCGCCGGCGAGCTGGCCGTACACGGCGCCCGTCGTGTCGGCATCGTCGCCCAGGTTCACCACCTTGAGCGCGCCATCGCGGAAGTTGTCCGTCCGCGCGAAGGCCCACAGCGCCGCTTCCAGGGTGGCGACGACGTAGCCGCTCCCGCGAATCTCCGGGGGCTCACGCCGGTGGAAGGAGCCGCTGGCCACCTCGGCGACCTCGGGGGCCAGGGGGAACTCGTCCCATAGCCCCGGCACCGGCGCGTAGTATGGAGAGAGGAGCTCCTCCTTGGTCGCGCCCAGCAACGCGCCGACGATGAGCCCACCCAGGTAGCGGGCGGCGCTGACGCACTCCGGGGAGGCGTGGGTCGTGCGCGAGCTGTCGCCACTCAGGATGACCGCCTGTCGCGGGTCGCGCGCATAAGCCAGGGGCACGGGCGCCAGGCGCATGATCGAGCCGTTCCCGGAAGCGCGGGAGTCGGTGGAACCACAGTAGGCGACGCGCATCTGCTCGAAGCGGCGCAGCGCCCCCTTCGTTCCGCGACCAATGTTGAAGCACCTGCCGGTGCTGCTCAGGTGGCCTTGGCGCCACCAGCGCACGTAGCGCTCGAGCTGGTCTATCGGGTCGTGCCCGGACCGCTCGACCAGGCTCTCCGCCAGGCAGAGCGCCATCGATGTGTCATCCGTCCACTGCCCCGGCTTCAAGCGGAACGGTCCGCCGCCGGTGATCTCTGTCACCCGCGGGAAACTGCCCGGCGCACGGAACTCCACGGTGGTGCCCAGCGCATCGCCGGCCGCCAGGCCCAGCAGCGCGCCCCGGTATCGCTCGCGCAGGTTCATGGGTCCTCCCTACTGGCGTCTTGGAGCGTGGGGAGCCCCATCGCCCGCTACTCCGACTTTCCGTCAAGACGATGCCGCATGTGCGCGGAGAGCACCCGCTTGCGGATGCGCACGCTCTTGGGCGTCACCTCCACCAGCTCGTCGGCGTTGATGAACTCCAGCGCCTGGTCCAGGCCGATGGCGCGTGGCGGCACCAGGCGAATTGCCTCCTGGTCGGTGCTCGACCGGATATTCGACGCCTTGCGCTCCTTGCACGGGTTCACGTTCATGTCGCCCGGCCGGGCGTTCTCGCCCACGACCATCCCTTCATAGACGCCCACGCCCGGGCCCCAGAAGAGCTGCCCACGCTCCTGAAGGTTATAGAGGGCATAGGCGGCCGTAATTCCCTGTCGGTCCGCCACGAGGGCACCGTTGGAGCGCCGTGGCAATGGCCCCTGCCACTGTCCGTAATGAGAGAAGAGAGCGTTTAGTAGGCCCGTGCCCCTCGTGTCTGTCAGGAACTCTGAGCGGAACCCGATCAGGCCGCGTGAGGGCACGAGGAACTCCAGGCGCACGCGCCCGTGCCCGTGGTTGACCATCTTCATCATCTGGCCCTTGCGCCGTCCCAGGGCTTCGGTGACTGTGCCCACGTAGGCATCCGGGACATCGATAAAGACCAGCTCGAACGGCTCGTGCGTCTTGCCATCAATCTCGCGCGTGATCACCTCGGGCTGCGAGACCTGCAGCTCGTAGCCCTCGCGGCGCATCATCTCGATCAGAATGGCAAGCTGCAGCTCGCCACGCCCGGAGACTTTGAACGAGTCCGGCGATTCCGTATCCTCCACCCGGATGGAGACGTTCCAGAGCGCCTCCTTCATCAGGCGCTCGCGCAGGTTGCGCGAGGTGACGTACTTCCCCTCGCGCCCGGCGAAGGGCGAGGTGTTCACCCCGAAGACCATCGAGATCGTCGGCTCATCCACCCGAATGCGCGGCAGGGGAGTGGGCTCGTCCGGGTCGGCGACGGTATCGCCAATGGCAATCCCCTCGATGCCGGCGAGCGCGATGATATCCCCCGCGGCTACCTCGTCCACGGCCAGGCGTTTCAGGCCTTCAAAGGAGTAGAGTTGCGTGATCTTGGTGCGCTCGATGCTCCCATCTTCCTTGCATACCGCCACCGGATCGCCCACGCGGATCGTGCCGGAAACGACGCGCCCGATGGCAAGCCGGCCCACATAGTCGTTGTAATCCAGGGTAGAGACGAGCACGCGCAGCGGCGCGGCGGGATCGGCGCGTGGCGGCGGGATCGTCTGCACCAGCGCCTCGAAAAGCGGGCGCAAGTCGCCGGTCATCTCCTCTGGCGATTCGCCCGCCGTTCCGTCGCGCCCCACGGTGTAGAGCACCGGGAATTCAATCTGCTCGTCGGTGGCGTCAAGGTCCAAGAAAAGCTCGTATACTTCATCGAGCACTTCCCGGGGGCGCGCATCTTGCCGGTCGATCTTATTGACCACCACCATCGGGGTGAGGCCGGCCTCCAGCGCCTTGCTCAAGACATAGCGCGTCTGGGGCATGGGACCCTCGGCGGCATCCACCAGCAGCATGATGCCATCCACCAGGCTGAGGGCGCGCTCCACCTCGCCGCCGAAGTCGGCGTGCCCAGGCGTATCCACAATGTTGATCTTATAGCCCCGATAGGTGACTGCGGTGTTCTTTGCCAGGATCGTGATCCCGCGCTCGCGCTCCAGATCGATGTTATCCATGACGCGCTCGGGAATCTGCTCGTTGTCTCGAAAGAGCCCACTTTGCCGGAGCATCGCGTCGACTAGCGTCGTCTTCCCATGATCAACATGCGCGACGATTGCCAGGTTGCGGATCTCATGCCGGGGCGGGGCCGATGTGAACGTCAAGTACGCTACTCCTTTCACGAAGAGCCTCCCATGCGGAGGTGTCTTCGCGTTCCCAGATTTCCAACGAAAATCGTACCACAGGCGGGCGTGCGCGTCAACTAGGAATCTGTTGCCGCGGCTGCGGGACACGCCCTCGGAGGAGCACGCGCCCTCCGTCTCTTCGCGATGTGGGCGCGGTTGTAGAACCGCGGAAGACCTGTGCACCTGCCGGGCATCGCCGTCGCGGATGTCCTCTCGTGCCATTCGGCAGCGAATGGGCGCGCCGGCGTATGGGCATATATTGACAAACGCGGGCATTGGCGGGTATAATCGTGTGTAGAGGAGGCGGTGACTACAAGAGGGGCTCAGCGGCATCGTAAGCAGCGGGCTGGGCAATCGCGGACATGAGCGGGCGTGGCTTGCAGCCATCGCTGTACGATAGGGGGAGGTATGCGCCGTGGATGAGTATTGGACCATCCGGCAGGCGGCAGAGGCGCTTCAGGTGCATGAGCGCACCGTCAGGCGCTGGATCGCCGCGGGCCGTCTGGCCACAGTTCGCGTGGCGCGGACAATCCGCGTCCCGCGCCCCGCGGTCGAGCGGCTGGCTTCAGAGTCGCTGAAGCCACCGAGACGGGATGCCCTGGGGAAGCTGCGGGCGCAGGAGCCCTGGGGCGGAAATCAGGGGGCTCGAACCCCAGGAGAGGCTACCGTGCCAGGAGTGGGCCTGGAGCACGGAGCTGGCGCCGGGGATGTGCAGATTGAGGCAATCCAGGCCGGGGAGAGCAGGACAGGAGAGTGCAGATCCGGCGATAGCGCGAAGGGGACAACAAAGATGTCAGAGACGAAGGCCGATGTAGTCATCCAGCGAGGGCTACAGGATGTGATTGCCGGCGAGTCATCCATCTGCTTCATCGATGGGCAGAAGGGCCGGCTGATGTACTGCGGGTTTGACGTGGCGGATCTGGCGACGCACTCTACCTTCGAGGAAGTCGCCTACTTGCTGTGGTATGGCCGCCTGCCCGGCAAGATCGAGTTTGAAGCCTTCCTCGATAGCTTCACGGGGAGCGTTGACCTGCCAGTCGAGACCGTCATGATCTTGCGCATGTTTCCCAGGGCGGCGACGCCCATGGAAGTGATGCGCACCGCCATCTCCTCGCTGGGACACTGGGACCCCGACAGTGGCTGCACCCGGCTCGACGCCGTTCTGCGCAAGGCGATCCGTCTCACCGCGCGCATCCCGCTGCTCGTCACCGCGCACCAGCGCCTGCGCTTTGGGGCCGAGCCGATCCATCCGGTTCCAGGCAAGAGCATCGCCTACAACTTCCTCTATACCCTCCATGGCGCCGAGCCGGATCCCACCTGGGTGCGCGCCTTCGATGTGGCGCTCATTCTCCATGCCGACCACGAATGGAACGCCTCCACCTTCGCCGCGCGCGTCATCGCGTCTACCATGGCCGATATGTACTCCAGCGTGACAGGCGCTATCGGCGCCCTCAAGGGGCCTCTGCACGGCGGCGCGAACGAGCAGGTGATGAAGATGCTCGACGAGATCGGCGACCCGTCCAAGGCGGAGGCGTGGGTGAAGGGCGCGCTCGCGAGGAAGGTGAAGATCCCCGGGTTCGGCCATCGCGTGTACCGCACGGAGGACCCTCGGGCGACCATCCTGCGGCGCTACGCCGAGGCGCTCTCCCAGGAAGCAGGCGAGGAGCGCCTTTACGAGACGGCTCGCGAGGTGGAGCGCGTCGTTCGCGAGAACACCAAGGTCTACCCCAATGTCGACTTCTATTCCGGTATCTGCTACCGGGTGATGAAGATCGAACCGGAACTCTTCACGCCGATCTTTGCGATCAGCCGCGTGGTTGGCTGGACGGCGCATATTCTGGAGCAGTGGGACAACAACCGCATCATCCGCCCGCGCGCCCACTATACCGGCGCCGAGGACCTGGAGTACACTCCTCTCGACCAGCGCGGCAAGACCTGGGTCCACGAGGATGCCGAACTGGATCGGGAGCCGGATGTGTAGAGCTGGCATCCGCCATCAATCGGATGCCGTGGACCGACGCGGGCCAGTGCTCCCGCGTCGGTCCCTCTCTCCACGAGGAGGGGAGAGGATGGAACTCCAGACCGGCGAGCGCGTAGTACCGGCTGATTGGTGCTCCGTGCCAGCCCTGCCGGTTCTGATCCCCTCGGGGGGGCGTGGCACATTCCCCGGCGATTGCCGGCGCGCACGAGGCACTATGCTCTTCAGGGGGGTGTCGCGTGGCTGCGGTGTTCCGCTACCCTCCCAGGCGGTCTAGGGCGGCCCGTGCCTCGGCGTGATCCGGCGAGAGTGACAGCACGTGCCGGTACTCCTCTTGCGCCTGCTCCATATGCCCAGCCGCCTCCAGGGCGGACGCGTAGGCAAAGCGCGCGGTGGCGTCGTCCGGACTGCTCTCCACCACCTGGCGCATCTCGCTCAGGTAGGCCCGGCGCTGCTGGTCGGCGTACGCCTCCTCGGGTGACTCGTAGCCAAGAAGAACCCGCCCGGGACGGGGCCCTTTCGCCCCCTCCGGAGAGAGTTCCGGGCCTTGATCCGGTGCCGATAGAGCCGGCTGGGCGTTCTGGCCTGTTATTACGCGGCCGTAGGTATCGCGCTCGTACTGCTCCTGGGCGATCCGGTCCAGTTCTGGCAGCAGCGAGCGGATGGCCGCTTGCTCGGTGCTTGTGCGCCTGAGGAGAAACTCCATCAACTCCTTGACGTTCGTCGGGTCTCGCTCCAACGATTTCCGGTAGTGGGCGGCGGCGGCATCGAGATCGCCCTTTTCCACGAGCGCGTTCGCCAGGAAGAGGTGCGCGCCCGCGTTCGAATCATCGTCGGCCACGGCCCGGCCCCACTTCTCCAGCTCGGACTCCACCAGTTCGATCTCAATCCGCCGCTCTTCCTGATGGCGCCGCGCGACGAGATAGCCGAGGTAGCCGAGGCCGGCGATGCCGCAGAGCCAGGAGAAGAGCGTGCCGCCCCCGATGAACACGCCGATGTAGGAGAGGACGAGCGGCACGAAGGCGATCACCGCATCACGAAAGGTGATGTCGCCCAGGATCGCCTTATGGAAGAGGTAGGCGCCCACCGCGAAGTAGGCAGCGCCGATGGTCCCCATCGCGAGGCCGAGGAGGAGATTCTCTAGCATGCGAGCCTCCCGGGTCAGCTCTGCTCTTGCGCGGCGAGGGCGATCCGGGGCGCCTGATCCACTCCAGGGTGAACGGGCGCGAGCGAGTCGCGCAGCACCTCGGCCAGGTGGTGACACCGCCGGCCCGTGCCGTGCTCGATCTGCTGGCGGCAGGAGATCCCTTCCGCCACGATCACCGCGTCCTCTGGCAGGGCGCGCACCGCTGGGAAGAGGCGCTCCTCGCCAATCGCCATCGACAGATCGTAGTGCTGATAGCCGAACCCGCCGGCCATGCCGCAACACCCCGCGTCGATCACGTTCACTTCCAGCCCAGGGACCAGCCGGAGCGCCGCGACCGCGGGCGCTATGCCCGTGAGCGCCTTCTGGTGGCAATGCCCGTGGATCCAGACGCGCTCTTCGCGCTCACGGAAGAGGCCTTCCGTCCGGCCGGCATCTCGCTCGCGCACCAGGAACTCCTCCAGGAGCAGAATGCCCTCGGCGAGCTTCTCGGCGCGTTCATCCTCCAGCAAGTCCAGGTACTCGTCGCGCACTGTGGCCACGCACGAGGGCTCCAGGCCCACAATCGGGATTCCCGCCTCTACGTAGGGCCATAGCCGCTCCAGATTGGCCTTTGCCAGCGAGCGCGCCCGCTCCACCAGACCCTGCGACAGCGCCGCCCTCCCGCAACACGGCCGCTTCGGAAGCTCCACCTGGTAGCCCAGGCGTTCCAACACCTCCACCGCGGCCATGCCGGCGTCCGGCGCGTTGTGGTTGGTGAAGGTATCCGCAAAGAGCGCGACGCGCGCGCCGTGAGGCGTGGATTCCCGGGCTCTGTGGGTCTTGGCGAAGCGCGAGGTGAAGGTCTGCCCCGCGAAGGTGGGGAGCGCGCGGCGAGCATCGACGCCGAGGAGACGCTGGATGAGCGCGCGCATCGGCCGGCTTCCCAGCACCCAGTTGGTGAGTGGGGCGGTCAGCGAGCCAAGGGGGCTGAGGAGGTCGATCCGGCCCATCACCGCGGCGCCAAGCGGGGTGCCGTGGCGCCTGTAATAGTGTGCCAGCACCTCTACCTTCAGCCGGGCCATATCCACCGATGAGGGGCATTCGGACTGGCAGCCCTTGCATGCGAGGCAGAGCGATATCGCCTCGTGCAGCTCCTCGCCGGTGAGCTCCTCGGGGGGCAGCTCTCCTGCCAGCACGGCGCGCAGCGCGTTGGCGCGACCGCGCGTGGAGAGGCGCTCCTCGCCGGTGGCCGCGTAGGACGGACACATCACGCCTTCGCCCCGCTTGCGGCAGATTCCCACGCCGCTGCACTGGGTCACCGCGCGCAGGATGCCGCCCTCGCGCTTGAAGCTGAGGTGTGTCTTCAGCTTGAGCGGTCGCGCGCCGTCGGGGCGCAGATGCGCATCCATCGGCGGCGCGTCAACAATCGTCCCCGGGTTGAGGATGCCCTGGGGATCGAAGGTGCGCTTCACCTCGCGGAAGGCGCCCAGGAGCTCCGGGCCGTACATCCGCTCGATCCAGAGCGACCGCACCCGGCCATCGCCATGCTCGCCCGTCATCGAACCGCCGAACTCGCGCACCAGGTCGGCCACGTCCGAGGCGATTGCCTTCATCCGCTCCACGTCGTCGCGCTGGTGAATATCGATGAGCGGGCGCAGGTGGAGGCACCCGACACTGGCATGGCCATAGTAGCCTGCCGTGGTACCGTGTCGGGCGACGATCTCGCGGAAGCGGCGCGCGTATTCCGGCAGGCGCGCCGGCTCCACCGCGGTATCCTCGACGAAGGCAATCGGCTTGCGGTCTCCCGGCATCCCCAGCAGGATCCCCACGCCGGCCTTCCGCACCTTCCACACCTTCGCCTGATCCGCCGGGTCGGGCACGCGCACGCACTCCGTGCGCGGGAAATCGCGGCGGATGGCCTGCTCCATCCGGTCCAGCCCGGCGGCGACCTCTGCCTCGCTCGCGCCGTGATACTCTACCAGGAGGATCGCCTCGGGATCGCCCGAAACCGGGATATGCTCGCGAGAGTACTCTCGCGACTGCTTCGCTAGGTCGAGGATCATCCGGTCGGTCAGCTCAATCGCGACCGGGTTCGTGTCGAGGAGGGCAACGGTAGCCTCCAGCGCGGCGATCACGTCATCGAACGCGACGACGCCGAGCGCCACGCAGCGCGGCCTGGGCACCAGCGCCAGCTTCGCCTCGGTGACGATAGCCAGCGTGCCCTCGGAGCCACACACCAGTCGGCCCAGATCGAGCGTGCCCTGCTCAGAGAGCGCCACATCCACGGCATGGAGCGCGTAGCCGGAGACGTTGCGCTGTAGCGCCGGGAAGCGCCGACGGATCTCCTCCCGATGCCGTTCGACGAGCTCCGGGATGGTCCGGTAGAGAGAGGCTTCCAAGGTGTCGCCCGTGGCGCGCCGGCGTGCCTCCTCCACCGAGACGGCGCCGAAGGTGGCCACCTTCCCATCGGCAAGCACGGCACGCATCGAAAGCACCGCGTCCGAGGTAATCCCGTAGACCCGCGAGCGCGCGCCCGACGAGTTGTTCCCAATCATCCCGCCGAAGCAGGCACGGTTGCTCGTCGCCACATCCGGGCCGACCATCAGCCCATGTGGGCGGAGCGCGGCGTTCAGGCGGTCGAGCACCACGCCTGGCTGCACACGCGCCCATCGCTCCTCGAGGTTGATCTCCAGGATGCGATCCATGTGCCGGGAGAGGTCGAGCACCAAGGCGCGTCCGACGGTCTGCCCGGCGAGGCTGGTGCCGGCGCCGCGGGGCAAGAGCGGGACGCGCTCGCGCGCGGCGAGGGCGACGGTCGCGGCCACATCCTCCTCGTCGCGGGGCATCACCACCCCAAGGGGCTCTTCGCGGTAGATGCTGGCATCGGTGCTGTAGAGCGCCCGGGTAAAGCGGTCGAAGTGGACTTCTCCTTGCAGGCGCTGTTGCAGTTCCTCGGCTATGGATGTCATGGCGCGCTCTTTCCCTGCCCCATTATACCGCAACCGGAGGCGCCCGGCAAGGAGCAGGTCGGGACCGTAGAATGTGTCGAGCGTGGGCAGGTGTGCTTGTCGAGGCCTCCGGCCTGCACGGGTTCGCAAGGGGAAGCCCTGGCGCGCGGCGAAGAGAGGCAGGGGAGACGGTTGCCATGATCACGCGCTTGCGCTTGGAGAATTTCAAGTCATGGGAGGATACCGGAGACTTGCGGCTGGGCCGCCTCACGGGCCTCTTCGGTACCAACAGCTCCGGGAAGACGAGCCTGCTTCAGGCGCTCCTCATGATGCGGCAGACTGTCGAATCCAGGGACCGGTCTCGCGTGGTTCACACAGGTGATGACAGGTCCCTCGTAGACCTCGGAACATTTCACGACCTGCTGTACAACCACGATGCAGAACGCCCTCTCAGGCTCTCGTTCTCCTGGACGCTTCCCGAGCGGCTCTCGATTGCCAACCCCGAGACGCCTGAGGGCGTGCTTTACCGGATCAGTGCGCTTTCATTCACGACGGAAATCCGCGAGCGTCAGGAACGCCCGGTTGTTGAGAGCTTTGCGTACCAGTTTGACGGCCACTGCTTTGGCATGCGCCGTCGGGAAGAGAACGGGCATGAGAAGGACGCTTACGACCTGAACACTGGCGATTTCCCGGCCAAACGTGTGCAGGGTCGGCCCTGGCCCCTCCCGTCTCCGGTGAAGTGCTACGGGTTTCCAGATGAGGCCACCGGCTACTACCAGAACACGGGTTTTCTGCCGGACCTGGTTCTGGCGCTTGAGGGGCTTTTCAGCCGTCTGAGCTACCTGGGCCCACTTCGGGAGTATCCCCATCGCACCTACATCTGGGGCGGTGACCGCCCGCTTGACGTTGGACAGCGTGGCGAGCAGGCCGTGGCCGCGCTCTTGGCGGCACGCGCGGCCGACCTGAAAAGCGGGCGAGGGGAAGGGAAGGGCAGGCGCTACAAGCCTATCGAGGCCAGGATTGCCGAGTGGCTCCGCAAAGCGGGCCTGATACACTCCTTCGAGCTTCGGCCTGTCGCGGAGGGCCGTAAGGACTTCGAGGTCAAGGTCAAGACTGCGAGAGATAGCGCTGAGGTGCTGATCACGGATGTAGGCTTCGGCGTCTCTCAATTACTACCGGTGCTCGTCCTCTGCTACTACGTGCCGGAGGGATCGACCATCCTCCTGGAGCAGCCGGAGATCCACCTGCATCCCTCGGTGCAGGCGGCGCTCGCCGATCTCTTCATCGACGTGGTGATCAATCGCAACGTGCAGATCATCGTGGAGAGCCACAGCGAGCATCTTCTGCGGCGCCTGCAGCGGCGCATCGCCGAGGAAGCGATTGCCCCCGACGATACCGCGCTCTACTTCTGTCGGCGCGAGGGCGGAGCATCCGTAGCCGACAAGTTGGAAGTGGATCTCTACGGCAACATCGTCAACTGGCCGGCCGGCTTCTTCGGCGATGAGATGGGGGATCTCTTCGCCAAGACCGAGGCGGAGATGCGCCGGCGGGCGGGTATCCCGCGATGAAGCGGATCGTCGACACCAACGTCATCGTCGTCACCAACGGGCGCTCCGAGCAGGTATCCCCCGCTTGCGTGATGGAGTGCGCCAGACAGCTCAAGGCCATCACCGGAGGCGCCTGCACGTTGGTCCTGGACGACGCCTTCCACATCCTCCGGGAATACCGCTCGAACTGCAGCGAGTCTGGTCAGCCGGGACTCGGCGATGCCTTCCTGAAGTGGGTCCTGACGAACTGGCGGGATCCGCGTCGCTGTGAGTGCGTTCACATCACTCAGTTGGGCGATGACAATACCGCCTTCAGTGAATTCCCTGACGATGACTCGCTTGCCGGCTTCGACCCATCTGACCGCAAGTTCGTCGCCGTGGCACTGGCTCACCCGGAGCGCCCGCCGATCCTCCAGGCGGCAGATGCCAAGTGGTGGACCTACCGCGATGCCCTGCGCGCGTTCGGCGTTGAGGTCGTTTTCCTCTGCGGCCCCGATGCCGCGGCCTTCACCGGCGGCGCCTGAGCAACAGCCAGAGAAAGGGTGTTTTTAGGGCGGGCGCTGCCATGTCACGTGGAGGGAGGAAGATGGACGAGCGTTTCATGCGGATGGCGATTGAGAAGGCACGAGAGGGCGTGGCCCAGGGCGGGTCGCCTTTCGGGGCGTGCATCGTTCGCGATGGCGAGGTGGTCGCCTGCGCGCACAACCGGGTGTGGCAGGAGACCGATATCACGGCGCACGCCGAGATCGTTGCGATACGCGAAGCCTGCCGGAAACTCGGCACCATTGACCTCTCCGGGTGCGAGATCTACTCGACGTGCGAGCCGTGCCCGATGTGCTTCGCCGCGTGCCATTGGGCGAGGCTGGGCCGCGTGATCTACGGCGCGCGCATTGCCGACGCGGCGGCGTGCGGCTTCAACGAGCTCCCGCTCTCCAACCGCGAGATGAAAGAAAAGGGGGGCAGCCTAGTGGAGATCACCGGCGACTTCCTGCGCGAGGAGTGCGTGGAGCTTTTCCGGTCGTGGCGCGGGAAAGAAGAGGGCCGCATCTATTGACGCGGGCTCGACGCGCGCTCCAGGGCGACGAGCAGCACCGAGATGTCGGCCGGGGTGAGCCCGGGGATGCGCGCGGCTTGGCCCACGCTCTCCGGGCGCACGCGCATCAGCTTCTCGCGGCCCTCATGCGAGAGCGCACGCACCTGCTCGTAGGGAAACCCCTCGGGGATGGCACGCTTCTCCAGGCGGTGGTGCTGTTCTACCTGTGCGCGTTGTCGCTCAATGTAGCCCGCGTACTTGATGGCAATCTCCACCTGCTCTACCACATCCGGCGGGAGGTCCGGCGTCTCGGGATCGAGGGCGCGCAGATCGGCATACCGGATCCCGGGCCGGCGCAGGATTTGTGCAAGCTCTACGGGCTTCGGTAACTCCGCGGTGCCGAGGGCGCGCAGGCTCTCCTGCACGCTCGCGGTGGGCCGCAGCATGACGCGGTTCAGCCGGTCGAGCGCAAGGTCAATCTGGCGCTGCTTCTCGCAAAACCGCTGCCAGCGCTCGTCGTTCACCAGGCCGACCGCACGCCCCTTGGCAGTGAGGCGGAGGTCGGCGTTGTCCTGGCGCAGCAGCAGGCGGTGTTCCGCGCGTGAGGTGAGCAGCCGGTACGGCTCGTCCACGCCCTTGGTGATCAGGTCATCGATCATCACGCCGATGTAGGCGTCGGCGCGCCCGAGCGTGAACGCGGGCCGGCCCTGTATCTGGAGCGCGGCGTTGATCCCCGCGATCAGGCCCTGCGCCGCGGCTTCCTCATAGCCGGACGTGCCATTCACTTGCCCGGCCGAAAAGAGGCCTGCCACGCGCTTCGTCTCCAGAGTGGGCTTGAGTTGCTCCGGAGGTAGCGCGTCGTACTCCACCGCGTAGCCATACCGGAAGATGTGCACCTCTTCGAGCCCGGGAATCGAGCGGAGGAAAGCGAGCTGCACCTCCTCCGGAAGGCTGGTGGATGCGCCTTGGACGTAGACCTCATCGGTGCGCCACCCCTCCTGCTCAAGGAAGATCTGGTGTCGCTCCCGGTCGGGAAACTTCACGATCTTATCCTCGATGCTGGGGCAGTAGCGCGGGCCCCTCCCCTCGATGCGCCCCCCATAGAGCGCCGAGCGATGCAGGTTCTTCCGGATGATCTCTGCCGTCTCCTCGGTGGTGAAGGTGAGCCAGCACGGTAATAGCCCCTCGCGCGGTTCGGCCGTCGCCAGGTAGGAGAATGGCGGCGATTCCGGTTCGGAGGGCTGCACGATGGTCCGTTCCAGATTGATGCTCTTCTTATCTACCCGCGCGGTGGTGCCCGTCTTGAAGCGCACCAGCGTGAACCCGAGGGCGCGCAGCGACTCCGATAGCTCCATGGCCGGCGGCTCGCCATCCCGCCCGGCGTCCCAGCTCCGCTTGCCGATGTGGCATTTCCCGCGCAGGAAGGTGCCCGTTGTGATGATGACCGCCTTTGCCATGTAGGTTGCGCCGGAGGCGGTGCGCAAGCCCGTGACCCGGCCTCCTTCGGCGAGGAGATCGGTCGCCCGGTCGCAAACGACCGTGAGGCCGGACTGCGCCTCCAAAGCGGCGCGCATCCACCGCGTGTAGAGCTCCTTGTCGACCTGCACGCGAAGCGCCTGGACCGCGGGGCCCTTGCTCGTGTTCAGCAGGCGTCGGTGCGTCGTCGCGGCATCGGCGGCGAGCGCCATCTCGCCGCCCAGGGCGTCGATCTCGCGTACCACATGTCCTTTGGCGGGTCCACCGATAGAGCAGTTGCACGGCGTGTGCCCGATTCGCTCCAGATCGAGCGTGAGCATCAGCGTCCGGCAACCCAATCGCGCTGCCGCCAGCGCCGCCTCACACCCGGCGTGCCCGCCCCCAATCACCACCACGTCAAAATCGGTTGTCTTTCGCATCATCGATCCCATTATAGCGTACGCCCGCCACCCGGCGAAAGGTCCGCTTTTCTCGCAACGATCAGGTACAACCCGGGGCTGAGCGCGCCCCTCCGTGGCGGAGGGCCTTTCAGGACAAGGGTACTGAGTGCTCTGCCGCGAAGTGAGAGCTACGAATCGATGCGCATGCGGAATCCCTCACCCCGGGGCAGAAGGCCACCTCGACACCCTCCGCCTCCTTTCATCACTTTGTGGTGAGGGGCATGCCGCTGGCGCGATGCGAAAGGGCCCGAGGTGAGTAGAAAGATCCAATTGCGCTACGGGGAGACCCTCCTTGAAGCCACTTGCCTGGTGGAGACAGGCGCGCCCGGAAGCGGGGCGACTCGAACCTGGGACGCCTGGGAGTTCGCGCCGGCGGAGACGCGCGTCGGCACGCTCTCGTGTCTCGGAGAGGTCCGCTTTACCACGGAGACGGCGGAGCAGGGCGATCTGCGCCTGACGCGGGAGTCTTTCCGCCCCGATGATGGCTCGCCCTACCTTGCGGTGCGCCTCCTCCTCACCAATCAAGGGCGAGAGGAGCTGGAGGTGGCCACGCTCTCGCCGCTGGTCGTGGGCGAGGATGGCGTGCGCCTGGGCACCGTGCCTGCCGGGGAGTGGGTCTTCCTCCGCCAGCCACGGCACAAGAACGATATGCCAGCGGCATTCCGCCTCGGAGACGAAACGCCGGGCGTCTGGGATGGCGTGCGTGGCACCCCAGAGACAGGGGGCCAGCCGCGCGGCGCGGATGGCTCGGCGCCTCCCACCCGCTTTGTCAGCTCCGAGATGATGGCTCTCCGCACCTGCGACGCGGCCATGCTTCTCGGCTTCTTTCCCCTCGACCGGCAGCTGGTCCAGAGCGTGGTGGAGCTGACTCCCGACCGTCGCCGCCTGGCCCGAATCCATCTCGATTGCCACTGCGACGGCCAGTTGCTCGCTCCGGGCAAGACGCTCGTCAGCCAGTGGGTGCTCATCAGCCTCGATCCCGACCCCTTCGCGGCGATGGAGCGCTACGCGGAGCTGTTGATCGACGTCCATCCGGGCGCGCGCGACCGGGAAATGGCGCGGAAGCGGCCGCCCACGGTCTGGTGCAGCTGGTACTACTATGGCGACGGCTTCGCGCAATGGGAAACTGAACCCAACCTCGATGCGCTCCGGAAGCGCCCGCTTCCGATCGATGTCATCCAGATTGACGAGTGCTGGGACCAGGAATGGGGCGATTGGTACCCCAACGTGCGTTGGCCCGATCTTCCCGGCTTTGCCCGAGCGATCCGAGACGCGGGCTATCGTCCGGGGATCTGGACGTGCCCCTTCCTGGCCGACGTGCGCTCGACCGTCCGCTACCATCACCCGGAGTGGCTGCTTCACCGGCGCAACGGCGAGCGAGTCATCTTTCCGATGGGCCCGCAGCGCAGCTTCGTCCTCGATCCCACGCATCCGGAGGTGCTCGACTTCCTGGAGAGGCTCTACCATCGCCTCACGCACGAGTGGGGCTTCACCTACCACAAGCTCGATTTCACCCGTGCCATTGGGGAGCCGGACGTCCTCTTCTACGACCGCACGAAGAACCGGGCGGAAGCCTACCGCGCCGCCTTCGAGGCGATTCGCCGCGGGATCGGCGCTGCGAGCTACCTCAACGTCTGCGGCGGTTTCTATGGCCCGCTCATCGGCCTGGCCGATGCCCAGCGCACCGGCTCCGACGTGAAGAGCGAGTGGCCCGATCCCCCGCCGGGCGAAGAAGCGGATGGGTATGGCCCCTTCACCATCAAGCAGAATACCCTCCGCTTCTGGATGAACCGCCTCTGGGACAACGACCCGGATGCCTTGATGGTCCGCCGTCGTCCAGAGGCCTATCGTGGCGAGGTCCTCTCGCTCGGACGGATGAACGATGACGAGGCGCTCACGAGCGCCCTGAACCAATACCTGGGCGGCGGCCTGGTCTGCTTTACGGAAAACCTGGCGGAGGTCGATGACGACCGGCTGCTCCTCCTGCGCCACTGCGCGCCCTCCGTCGGGGAAGCGGCCATTCCCCGCGACGCTCTGCGGGGCGCCCGTTTCCCGGCGATCTTTGATACGCTCGTCACGCCTGCCGCGCCCGGGCTTACCCCCTGGCACACTCTCAGCGTGGTCAACTGGCACTCCGAGGCGCGCTCCTTCTCGTTGCCGCTCGACGAGGCGCTCCTGGGTGGCTTCGCAGCGGAGCATCCCGCCTTTCTGGCGAGTGCCTTCCGCGGGCAATGGATGCGCGTGGTGCGGCCTGGGGAGGTGCTGGAGATCGGGCCTGTCCGCGCGCACGCCTGCGAGGTAGTGAAGATTCAGCCTCTCCCGTCAGATGGCCCCTGCCTGGTCTGGACAGATGGCCACTTCTCGATGGGCGGCACCGAGGTGACCGCCTGGGAGCCATCTGCCGGAGGCCTGCGGCTACAGGTAGAATGGCCCTGGCCTGCGCCGCTCACGCTGAGGGTGGCGCCGGACCCGGGGAGGCGCTTCGCCGATGCGCGTGCCGATGGCCTGGCCGAGATCCGGCTGGAAGGCCCCTTGACATCGCAGTGGCTCGATCTGCCCCACGCGTAGGAGTGTATGATGGATGTAGGTAAGTTGCCCGCGGAGCTGTTGGCCCGCCTATTGTCGCGCCATCCGGTGACCGACCCGCGCGTGCTGGTGGGCCCGGCGCCTGGCGAGGATGCCGCCGCCATTGATATGGGCGACCGAGTCCTGGTGGCCAAGACCGATCCGATCACCTTTGCGACCGACGCCATCGGCTGGTACGCGGTGAACGTGAACGCCAACGACATCGCCACGATGGGCGCCGTGCCGCGTTGGTTCCTGGCGACGGTGCTCTTGCCGGAAGGCGCCGAGGAGCGCCTGGCGGAGGAGATCTTCGAGCAGATCGCCACCGCGTGCGAAGAGCTGGGGATCGCGCTGGTGGGCGGGCACACCGAGATCACCTACGGGCTGTCGCGCCCGGTTGTCGCCGGCTGCCTCCTTGGCGAGGCGGAGCACGAGCACCTCCTTCCCTCTCGGGGCGCCCGGCCCGGCGATATTCTCGTGCTGACCAAGGGGATCGCCGTCGAGGGCACCGCCATACTCGCCCGCGAGGCGAGGCATGACCTGGAGCGCGCCGGCGTGCCCTCGGATCTCGTGGAGCGAGCGGCGGAGTTCCTGCATCGGCCCGGGATCAGCGTGGTGCGCGACGCGCGCCTGGCGCTGGAGACCGGTGGGGTTCATGCCATGCACGACCCCACGGAGGGTGGCCTGATCACCGGCCTGCGCGAGATCGCCGCCGCCGCCGGCGCCGGGATCCACGTCGATGCCGGAGCCATCCCGGTGCTCCCGGAGACGCGGGTTATCTGCGACGCTCTGAAGCTGGACCCGCTCGGCCTGATCGCCTCCGGGGCGCTTCTCGCGGCGGTCGACCCCGAGCGCGCGCCTATGCTCCTGGAGACCTATCACGATGCCGGAGTGGTGGCAGCCGCCATCGGCGAGCTGACCCATCCGAATGAGGGCCTGTGGCTGGAACGAGAGGGAGAGCGGCTGCCACTGCCTCTCTTCGACCGGGACGAGATCGCCCGCTACTTCTCGCCGCGGTAGGCGACGCCTGCCGTTGGGGCTAGGGAGCGAGCAGGGGACGTGCCGCGTCGATCCAATGGGGCACGGTGGTGCCGTTGAGCGAGCGCAGCAGGCCGGAGAGGGCCTTCGTGCCCTGCGTCTCTTCCAGATGCAGCACCATGCCCAGGAGCAGGCGCAGGCTCCCTGCCGATCTCTCCTCGCCCGCGAAGCCGGCCCAGCCCGCCACCGCGAACGCGCGCGCCAGCGGCTCCACCTCCTGCCGGACGTAAGCCGCCAGCGCCTCCGCCGGAACCGCGCTCTCTTTGGGCGCCGGGGCCCGCGCGAGCCAGCGCAGGATGAGGACCTCGCCCAGGAAGCCGTTGCCCCACGTCTCGGGCTCGTCCAGAGGCCCGATGGCCGGAAAGAGCAGGTGCCCTAGTTCGTGGGCAATCTGGCGGAGTAGCTCTAGTGGCGCGCGCGTGTTGCGCGTGCCGTGCAGGTAGAGGTTCGGGCCAGACTGCTCCGCGCCGCCGTCGCCGTTTCCTAGCAGCCACAGATCCACCGGAGCGACGAGGGCACGGCGCGGATCGCCGATGTGCGCCAGCGTCACGGCGCGTACTCGTAGAAGCTCGCGCATCGCCCGGGGTGCGAGCTCCTCGGCGCCCTCCTGATGCGCATCGTAGAGCACTCGAAAGGCAAGCCGCCACTCGTCGCCCTCCTCTTGCACATAGGCGTGGAGCACCCGGTTGAACGCTTGCCGCTTTTCCGGGTCCTGGCGCCGGCTGGCATCGGGGAAGGCGAGACCCGTGGTGAAGAAGGCGCGCTGTGGCTGCGCGGAGTCGGAGGCGCGGTCTTCGCACACCTGGTGCGAGATCGGGAGGAACGTCAGGATATCGGCCGGGAGGAAGCCGGGATACACCTCGGTAAAGGCGCGGCGCAGGAGCCGTTTCGCCTCGTCATTCTCCGGTCGGGCGCGCAAGGTCGCCACGCACTGCGCAACGCTCTCTTCTTTGCTCTGAGCGCGCGCCGGAGCGCCGAAGGCACCCGCCGCGAGGATAATGAGGGCGACGAGTGCCCCGATCCGGAAAGGAGGATGCTGGATCCGCGCTTGACCTCGCTGATCTGTGTGGCGGGATGCCGGGCGGCAAGAGCCGCCGCGCGCACCCCGCTTTGTTGCGCGTATCACCGCAAGTTCTGCGGCATCTCGGCCGTGCGCAGCTTGATGATCTGCGATTCCTTGCCGCGGTAGATGAGTAGGCTGACGGTATCGCCCACCTTCCGCTTCAGGATCTCGTTTTTCAGATCATCCGCCTCTTTGATCTGCTTCCGGTCGATCTCTATGATCAGATCGCCACGACGAATCCCTGCCTTGGCGGCCGGGCTGCCCTGGATCACATCGCGAACGACAACTCCTTCGGCGGAGGGGAGATCGAAGTACTCTTTGAACTCCGGGGTCACCGGCATGTAGGAGACGCCAATCCAGGGCCGGACCACCTTCCCGCGCTCGATGAGCTGCTGCGCCACCTCGTTGGCGTGTTGCGACGAGATGGCGAAGCCGATGCCCTGCGCCACCGAGAGGATCGCCGTGTTGATGCCCACTACCTCGCCGTCGAGGTTGGCCAGCGGGCCGCCCGAATTACCGGGGTTGATGGCCGCGTCCGTTTGAATCAGGCGCTGTAGCGTGGGCCCGCCCTGGGGCGAGATGTCGCGCTCCGTCGCGCTCACGACCCCCACCGTCACGGTGTTCGCGAAGCCGAAGGGGTTCCCAATCGCCACCACCCAGGAGCCGATGGCCGGAGGCGCCGCCTTGGAGAGCTTCGCCTCTGGCAGATTGTTGGCCGGGATGCGCACCACGGCGAGGTCTGATTGCACGTCTTGCCCCACCACCTTACCGGTGAAGTGGCGCTTATCGGGAAGCGTGACCTTGATCTCTCGCGCGTCTTTCACGACGTGGGCGTTGGTCAACACATAGCCACGGCGCGCGTCGATGATCACTCCCGAGCCTTTCCCCTCCTGCGGCATCGGCGCGCCCTCGTCGCCGAAGAACTCACGGAAGAACTCTGGAATATCCGAGCGAGGGCGCACCACGCGCGTATCGATACTGACCACCGCCGGGCCAATGCGCCGCACCGCTTCGGTGACGGTGCTGGTATCCGTGGAACGAGGCAGCGATGCCGTGGATTTGATCGGCAGTGGCGGGGCCACGTCGGCCTGCTTTTGCTCCTTGTTGAGCACCGTAACCACCAGCATGCCGCCCAGGAGCGCCCCGAGCAGGGCCGCCAGAAAATAGCCAAGAGTGGAGCCGCGTTCGTTCTGTATCACTAAGAGTCCCTCCGCGTCAGGCCGGGCGTCGCAAACAGCATGGCCGATGATGTGCCAAAATGCCCGCACTGGTCTCTGGTATCCAGACGCTCTCCATGGCCGCGGGGTTCCATCGCCGGCCCCGGATGGGCAATCGACCCGCGACGCCCCCGCGATCCCTGTTCGATGAGGCCATCGGCGCGTCCTGCTGCCGTCGCCACCGCGCCCGGGAGAGGGCCTGTTGGGCGAGGGCGCCGTTCTGCGCCGGCAACGGCAGGAGCCACCTCGGGCGCACCGAAATGTGACGGCGGGTGCAAGAACACCCGCTCGGAGAGAGAGGGAAGAGCCATGCTGAAGGTTGGGATCATCGGGTGTGGCGGGATTGCTCACGCGCACGCGGATGGATGGCTGGCGGCAGGTGATCTCGCGAAGGTGACCGCGGTGTGCGACGTGGACCCCGGAAACCGGGCGAAGATGGCAGAGAAGGTGGGCGGCGCCGAGGGCTTCACTGATTGGAGCGAGATGCTGGCCAAAGCAGACCTCGACGCTGTGGATATCTGCCTGCCGCATCATCTTCACAAGGCGGCTATCGTGGCTGCCGCGGACGCTGGCAAGCACGTTCTGTGCGAGAAGCCGCTCTGCATCAGCCTCGCGGAGGCCGCCGAGATCGTCGCCGCGCAGGGGCGCAACGGCATCACTATCGCCTGCGCCCACAACCAGATCTTCACGCCGTGCGTTCAGCGCGCCCGGCAGCTACTGGATGAGGGCGTCTTCGGGCGCGTCCTCTCGGTCAAGACGGCCGATTGCTTCCGTATCTCCCGGGACCAGCAGACCTGGGGCTGGCGGGCCTCCCTCGCGACGGCGGGCGGCGGAGAGCTGATCGACACCGGCTACCACCCCTCCTACCTACTCCTCTACCTCGCGGGAAGCCGTCCGAAGCAGGTGACGGCGATGGTGCAAAACTTCGACCAGCCCCTCCTCGAGGGGGAGGACTCCGCCAACGTCCTCGTGCGCTTTGAGAATGGCGCGATGGGTCAGATCTTCACTTCCTGGTCATGGGAGTGGCCGGGCGGCTTCTGGAAGTTCCACGTCATCGGCGAGAAGGGTCAGATGTGGGGCTCCGGGCAGCAGTTTTTCCGGAAGATGCTGGGCCAGGACGTGGAGCGGGAAGAGCTGCCCCCAATGAACGGCTTCCATGCCGAGACACGCCACTTCGCCGAGTGCCTCGCTAGCGGCGCGCGCCCCGTGCAGAGCGAGGAGGATGGGATCGCCGTTCTGCGCGTCATCCTGGGTGCCTATGAGGCAAGCCGCGAGGGCCGCGTCGTGGCGCTCTAGGCTCCAGCGGCAACCGCCGCGGCGAGGGCGCGCCCGCCCATCGCTCTGGCGCTCACGCATCGCGCGTCGAGGTGCCGAGGCCGCGACATCGCGCGGGCCAGCAGGAGTGCGCACCTGTTGGCCCGCGCCTCTCGGGCCGGGTATGCCGAATGGGCCCAGGGTCATTTCATTCAGCGGTCTCGGGGCCGCCCGGCGGTCAGCACGATGGTGACTGCCTGCTTGTACCGACCGGCGTACGTGCGGAGAGCCGCCGCGATGTT
>DUUU01000267.1 GCA_012841485.1 Armatimonadota bacterium | reverse complement strand
CCGGGGCGCCCGCGTAGAGGATGGAATCACGCAGGCGTGTCAACGCCAGGTGAAGCATCCGATCGTCAAAAAGGCGAGATTTGCGCCGAGCGGCATCCGGTCCATGCGGCCAGCGCTCGATTCCCGCCCGCAGGCCGCCAACATCGGAAGCCGAAGGGGGATGCAGCATGATCCAGTCGGCGGTACTGAGCAACTCCAGACCAAGTGGCGACTCGAAGCCGTCGATGATCTCGGTCGCGTGATCAAGCACACTAGCGTATGGGTGCGCCTCTGTCCCCTTCAGATAGGATTCTACCACGCCGCGGCGCGACTCATCGAACCAGATCGGGTCAAACGGTCCGGCATCACTCAACCGCTTCGGGCAGTGAATGTAGCTTCCATCCAGCTCGTTCAAGAGATGGCGCAGCCGGTCGGAGTATGGGCCGTAGATACCTGCCTCGAAGCGCAGGTCCAGTGGATCTGGCAGGCGCAATCGCGTACAGACGCGGTGCAGGAACCAGGCGAGTTTCTGCACCTCCAGGTTGGTGCATTCGAATCCCAGCACGCTGTAGCGGCGCACGCTCTCCGCGATGAGAGCCCGCGCGGGCGTGAGCGCCTCCTTGCCAGCGCGCTTCGGCTCGCTGTGATACGCGTCCGTGGGGGTGTAGACCAGGATTTCCACATCGGTCAGGGGAGAGAGCGCCGTCTCAATCTCGCGTCGGACATCATCCCATTCGAGTCGCCCGTTGCCGCAGCCCAAAGGAGGCAGCGCGATCGATCGGATGCCGAGCTCTCGGATCACCCGCGTCAGGTCGACCAGTCCTTCACGAATCCACTCTAATTGGGATGGGTGCCGCCAGTGCTTCTTCGTGGGGAAGTGGATAATCCATCGCGGCCCGAAGAGCGCCACATTCTTGGTCACGAGTACTCTTCCCACCCGGACCTCTCCGCGCCTGCAGGCCTCTCTATAAAGGCGAGCGCTCGCAGGAAAGGCTTCGCGGAACGCAAGCGCGATCCCCTTGCCCATCACCCCCACCTCGTTGACCGTGTTCACGAGGGCCTCTGCCCGCGACTGCAGCAGATTGCCTTGCATATAGTGTATCATCGGAGGTACCACCCCGGGCATGCCCTGACGGGCACACTCAGACCTCTACGGTCAACCTCGGCCCGCAGCATACTTACCCCTTCTGCATCGAAGCAGGCGATACCTTGCAGCAGCGTGACCGGCAGATGATGGTATACTAGCGCTTCGGCCTGGTATCGCTCCATCTTGCCCGGATCATTGGGATCGCGGCGGAAATCGCTGGCGCGGAGGATTCGCCAATCCAGTTGCTCTAGATCCTCAAGAGCGTTGAAGAACCGCGCGGCTTGCAGGTAAGCATGCCGGTCAGTGAAGACGAACCGCACATCATGCTGGGCGAACGCATGAAGCGATGTCACCAGGATGACGATCTCCTCCGCCGGTATCTGCTGCAATCCTCCGAAGCCGGTAAGGATATTGTACAGCATGGGTGAGCGAGGTGTAAAGTAGAACGGGACATAGTCACTCAGCACCCCGCGTGGCTCTATGGGCACGATCCTGCGTGTGCGCTTCAGAATGATATCCGGATGGCCGATCGGTCGGAACTCTGGATCGGTGACGGCCGCTGACTGGCAATATAGGCCGTGGTCAAGTATCCAGGGCATGTTATCGATGTGGGTGGCACGGAAGATCCTCGCTTTCTCGGGCGTCAACCACTGCATCACGGCGAGCTATACTCCGAACGGCTGCAGGAGGCGCTCTGCGTTCCGGTGGAGGATGTTGTGCCGGTCCTCATCGGTGATGCGGGCACACAGGACGCAGCCGATGACGTAATGCGGGTCGAACCACGGGAGATCCGTGCCGTAGAGCACCTTCTCCGAGCCGGCGCCCCGGACCATCTTCTCGATGATGCCGCGCGGATTGTGCGTTCCCGTGATCTCCAGGTAGACGTTGGGATACTCGACAGCCAGACGGATGCTCTTGTCCCACTCGCCGTAGCCACAGTGCGCCATCAGGAGGGTGGCACCCGGATACCGCTTCGCCAGCGGCTCGACGTGGTCCGGCGAATCGTAGGCGCTGCGACCCCAGGTGTGGATCAGGATCAACAGCTTCCGCTCGTGGGCATACTCCAGAGCCGGCACGTAGGCCTCGTCCGTGATTGGCACGCGGTGGTAATCCGCCAGAAACTTGAAGCCGACAAAGCCAGCGTGATTCTCGAAATCCGCCACCTCCGCGCGAACGCGCTCGGGGTAGTTGGGGTTTAGGCCCCAGTAGGTGCGCACCCGGTCGGGGTATTTGCGCACGATTGCCTCGGTATAGGCGTTGCCGCGCGCCGTCTCGACGAGCGCCGCGTGCGACACGGCGCACATGAGGCGGACGCCACTGCGATCCATCGTCTCAATCATCCGCTCCGGGGTGGCGTTGGGAAAGTAGATCGCCGAATATGGACCCGGATGGGTGTGCATGTCGATCACGGGGCACTCCGCGGCGCGCCCGTGCGCAAAGAATTCCTGAGCCAACACCGAGGGATTCGTCATAGCGCCACCTCCTCCAGCAGCCGGCGCAGGTTGCCCCCGGCAATGGCCTCTTTCGCGCCGTCGGGGATGTCGGCATGCATCAGGGTAAGCACGCCCCCGAAGAAGGGAATGTCGGGAAAGCCACTGCCAAAGAGCATGCGCTCCGGACCATACTTGCGGCAGAACGCCGCGATGCCGCCATCACACTCGTAGCGCGTCGTGTCTACGTAGAAGCGCGGGTAGCGCTCGATGAGCGGGCGGAAGTAGCGGTCCTGGCCGTGATTGCTGAGCTGGTTGGCGATCACCGTCAGATCCGGGAAGTCGCGCAACAGCCCCTCGACCATCGGCCAGTCGCCCGGCACGATCAGGGGGATGCGCCGGGCGCGCATCTCCTCGAAGAGGGGGCCGAACGTCGTGCCGTTCAACAGGTAACGGTGAGGCGTCGGGAAGGCGCGCAATGTCTTCACGCCATGCCGCTTCATGCCGGCGAGAAACTCCTCTACCGTGCCCAGCTCCTCGGTCTGCGGCGGCAGGATAGCCCAGGTAGGATGAAGCCGGGGATGGCCGGCCGTGGCCTCCACCACCAGCTCGTTCCCCCACAGGGGATGGTCGTCGCGCATCGCCGTATGATAGACGAGCGCCTCGGAAACCCCCTCGAAATCCATCTCCTCGAGGAGCACGGCGGGCGTCTCCGCCGGCTTGATTGGCGCCAGCTGCGGGGTCCCGAAACCGGCGTTCACATCGAAGAACTCCATGCTTCCCCCTCCGCGCGGCGGGAAGTCCCACTCCGTCGCGCTTTTGCCACACGAGCGCGGCCCGGCGATAGGCGCGGCTTCTGCCCGCCACCTGCCTACACCGGGTGGATCGCGATCCGGTGTGCGGCCTCTTCCGCTTTGCGGCGCGCCTCATCGGTCGTGGCGCCCAGGGCCAAGACCACGCCCATGCGCCGGCCCGGCCGGGCGTCTGGCTTCCCAAAGAGGCGCAGTTTCGTCTCCGGAAGCTCTAGGGCAGCGGCCACGCCCTCGAAGCGGACCTCGGATGCCTCCATCGGGGCCTGCACCACATGCGACGCCGCCGGCCCAAGGTTGACCACGGCCGGAACCGGCAGCCCGAGGATGGCGCGAAGATGCAACTCGAACTCCGACATGTTCTGAGAGATCATCGTCACCATGCCGGTGTCGTGGGGCCGGGGCGAGACCTCGCTGAACCAGACCTGCTCGCCCTTGATGAAGAGCTCGACACCGAAGATACCCCGGCCACCGAGCGCGTCGGTGACCGCTTTGGCCTGGCGCTGCGCCTCGGTCAGGGCCGCGGGGGCCATCGCCATCGGCTGCCACGATTCGTGGTAGTCGCCATGAATCTGCACGTGGCCGATAGGCGGGCAGAAAGCGGTGCCCCCCACATGCCGGACTGTCAACAGTGTGATCTCATAGTCGAAGGGAATAAACTCCTCGACGATCACGCGATCCGCGGAGCCGCGCGCTCCCTGACGGGCATAGTTCCAGGCAGCCTCAACGTCCGCCTCGCTCTTCACCACGCTCTGACCTTTGCCGGACGAGCTCATGATCGGCTTGACCACGCAGGGGATACCGATGGCGGCAACCGCGGCGCGAAACTCCTCTTCCGTGGCGGCGAAGCGGTAGGCGGCGGTTGGCAGGCCCAGCTCCTCCGCGGCCAGCCGACGGATCCCCTCCCGGTTCATCGTGAGGTTCGTGGCTCGCGCCGTTGGGATGACCGTGAACCCCTCCTGCTCCACTTCCAGCAGGTAGCGGGTGTCGATCGCTTCGATCTCGGGGACGATGTAATCCGGGCGCTCCTGGCGAATCACGCGCGCCAGCTCAGAGCGATCCAGCATATTGATCACATGGCTGCGATGCGCCACCTGCATGGCGGGGGCGTTTGGATACCGGTCCACAGCGATCACTTCCACGCCCAACCGCTGTGCCTCAATCGCCACTTCCTTGCCGAGCTCCCCGGATCCGAGGAGAAGCAGACGGGTGGCGCTGCCTTTCAAGGGTGTTCCCAACATGGATGGTATCTCTCTCTATCGTCACAGCCGCCTTGTCGCGACCACAATGCCTGATGAATTCCGGGCTCACGCCGTCGAGGCGAGTGCCGAGAAGGGAAGCAGGAAGAGGAGCATATCCGCCTGCATGAAGGCGCACTCGGTGATCTCCTCGCCCTGATCGCGCATCGGAAGCAGGCCGCTCGCCGTTCGCCGCGAAGCGAGGAAACGCCCGAGGCGCGCCGCTGCCTGCTCATTCTCCTCGCCGCCTGCGCGCCGGAGCACATGATAGGTGAGCGCGTAGCACCAGATGTTGTGCTTCGCCGTCGAGGTCTCGTTGCCCTCCCAGAGGAGGGAGCCGTCCTCCGCCACGCACCCGCGCAGGAAGGCGGTGGCCCTCTCCACGGCCTCGTCCACGCGCTCCCGAGGGACGAAGCGGTCACGGAGTGGCTCCGGCACGAGGTCGAGCGTATTCATGAGGCACCACAGAACGAGCGAGGTGTAGTTGATGGTGATCCCCTCGCCTGCGCGGTAGGGAAAGCAGCCGTTCGGCCACTGCTGGTCGAGCGTGTGCAGCACGCTCCTCCGCGCCCCCTGGAAGAAGATGTTGAGGGGACGCCCGTAGACCTGGCGCAGGGCGGCAAAGCTGACCATCAGCGTCTCGGCGGCGTGCAGGTTGGCGTTGAGGCAGTCGTAGGGCGAGCGTTCGTGGTGTGGGAAGACTCCAGAGCCGGCCGGCCACTCAATAGAGAGCTGCCACAGCCCGGCGCGCTGGAGGCACTCCATGTAAGACTTCTTGGGAGGCAGGCCATGCAGCAGGGCATGGCCCAGACCGTGGATGACAAACGCCGTCTCAATCGTGGAGCACTCCTCCAGGCCGGTATACTCCCAGTCGGAGGGCTTCTCGTTGTTCTGAATCTCCAGGTAGCCGCCACTCGGGCGCTGCCGGGCCACCAGCCAATCGAAGGCCCACTCCGCGCGGTGCATCAGCCCGGCGTCGCCACGCTGCTTGCCCACCAGCCAGTGGGCAAGCCCGGCACTGCCCGCACCCCGGTGGTGATGCGCCCCTCCGGCATGATAGTCGAGGAGAGGGCCGTGATACGCCTTCTCGCTCCAGAAGGAGCCGTAGTACTCCCCTGGGGCGAAGTCCTGACAGCGCATCAGGTAGGCGAGGATCGCCTCGCAAATGCTCTCCATCTCATGTCCACCCGTACTCATCGGTCTCTCTTCCTGGCTGCCAGATCATTCGCGCCCGCGCTCAACTGCGCGGGCCGGGGCTATCCCGCCCCGGCCCACCGGATCCCTCAGCAGAAGCTCGCCCTATGTCGTCGCCTGCTATCCGGAAGTGTGGTCTATGGGAGAGCGACTGCGTCCAGCAGCCCATTGGGGCCAAGCAGCTTCACGCACGCCGGCTTCGCATCGGCGGGCAACTTCGACAGATCCAGCGTCGCCTGCCTGGCCGGCTGGGAAAGGAGCACCTTTCCCTCCAGGTCGCTCACCACCACCTGCGCGCGCGCCGGCGCACCCTGCGCGGTCACGCGCAGCATCTCTCCCTGACGGGCAACGTTCAGCCGGCGGGGCAGCTTCGCGAGAACCGTGACATCGTCGCGCTCCAGATAGATGCTGGCGACGCCCTTCGCAACCGGCACCTCACGGCAGCGCAGTAGATCGAAGAGGTGCTCGCCGCGCCCGAGTTGGACCGCCAGCGCCGGACCCTCGTAGGTGTGTCCCTTCGCATTGTAAAGGTGATAGAGTACCTTCTGTCCTGCGCCGAACTGGTTGGCGTAGATGTACTGCGCCAGCGTAGGCACCAGCGGCTCGCACTCCCGGCCCTGGTAGACATCCTCGTTCTCGTTCAGGAGGGCGTACATCGCGGGCGGATAGTAGCGGCCGAACGACTCGACGGCGTTCCACAGCTTCTTCCGGCTCTTGAGGTCGGCGCGGCGGTGGTCCAGCTCGTACGCCTTGCACTCCGGGAAGTAGAAGCGCTGCAGGTTGCACTCCAGAGGGCGCAACGGCGTCGCCATCACCGTCAGGTCATAGGTGATGCACCCCTCGAGGAACTGGAGCTCGTAGTCGTAGCCCGGATGCTCGGTGGTGAGCACGGAATCTGGCTTCACTTCGTCCATCGCCTGACGCACCACGCGGCAGGTTTCGGCAATCGCCTTCTGCCACTGGGTGATGCCTGGCTCGGCGTAGGTGTGCTCGTGCAGCTTGCTATAGCAGGCCCAGCCGCGGTGCCCATACTCGTCGAGGCGAATCCCATCGGCGCCGGTCTCCCGCATCACGCGGCCCATCGTCTTGGCCACCCACTCGCGGTACTCCGCCACGTCGTGACAGATGTTCCAGACGTCGTAGCTATCCACGTGCTTGCCATCCGGCTTCACCACGCCCCAACGCTCGCCAAACTCCTTGCCTGCCTTCGAGTTGTAATCGCAGCGGATCGGATCGGTGTAGAGCGTGACAAGCGCGCCCATCTTCCGGTAAGTCTCCACCGCCTCGCGGAAGGCGGGCAGGCCACCAAACCGCTCGTTGTAGCCGTCATAGTCGCCCGGCTGGTTGTTCCACATCATCTGCCCGGTGACGGGGTCCTTGACGAGGTAGGACTGCCAATACTTCAGTTTCGCCTCGCCATACTTCTCGGCGATCTGGTCGATTGGGGTGCCCCACGGCCCAAGCGGCGACCAATCCCACCACGACATCAGCTCGATGCAGTCGGTGTCTTCCTTGATGATATCCGTGCGGTACTTTCCATCCCTGAAGAGGTAGCCCTGGCCCCAGCCCGCGGCGATCATGTTCCGCACGCTCTTGAGGCGCGAGGGATAGGGGCGGAACTTCCAGACGCGATGGGCCCATGCCGAGTAGGCGCGCATAGCAGCGTGCCAATCGCCCGGGTGCGCGGCGAGAACCGCGGGCGCCGGCGAGAAAGAACCGCCTGCCGGGCGCGTGCGCCGCAGATACTCGTAGGCGAAGCTGGTGCCCTTCACGGCGTCCAGCGGGTTGGTCCAGATGTACTCTGGATCCACCTTCATGCCGAGGTTTTGAGCATCGATCTCGGTGGTGCCCGGCAGGTGCTTACGCAGCGAGAGCACCTTATGCCAGCCCTCCGAATCGTCGGCGCGCAGGTAGAGGCCCGCGCCACGGGAGGGGCTGTAGAGATCCATCACCTGATAGATCGCCTCATGGTCGCCGTAGCCCTTGCGGACGATCACCGGCACGTCGGCAATCACGCCACCGCCCCAGGGGAAGAAGTAGTAATCCTCCTCGGGATTCCCCGAAGCAGTGAGCCCCGCCAGGTGGGGGAAAGCGAGCTTGAAATCGACCGGCGCCTTTCCAGCGTTGGCCAGCGTCAGGCCGAGGCGCAGGCCCTCGGCATCGATCCCCGCGGTGAGCGTTGCCCTCAGCGCCGGCTCTTCCAGCGCCAACTCCGCGACGAAGCCGCCCTTGTGGGGCTTGAGTGAGGCGCAGCGGAAATCACGGTTGCCCGCGTACCGCTTGCCGTCCACCTCCACCAGGAAGAGGGCCACCTGCCCGGGATCGCTCACCATCTCGCAGGCAGTCCACTCATTATGGATCGAGGCCAGGCGCAGGTGGGTGTCGCGCTCGAAGCGGCAGCGCAGCGAGGCGTTCTGCAGCACGGCGCCATCGGGCGTTATCCGGCAGGAGGGCGCGCGCTTCACCTGCTTCCCCGCCGGATCCGCGATCTTCGGGGCCATATCAATCGGGCGCTTCTTCGGGTGATACGATTCGGAAGCATCCAGACGGACGCTTTGAAGGACGACCGGCCCATCGGCGGCCGTTACCACGAGGCCCGAGGGTCGGAACGCGCGCCCTCCCGGGAGAACACGCTCCAGGGCCTTAGCACCCGTGGCTTTCTCGACCGGCTCGCCCGCGGGGTCGAGCCAGGCGGTCTGCACCCCTCCCGTAGCGGTGATACGCGCATTCACCGGCTCGAGCGTGTCGAGCGAGGCGGGGTTCCATTCGATGCGCGCGCTCTCGCCAGGGGCCAGTCGCAGGCCGCTATCGGTTGGCTCACCAGCGGGAGAACCGGCATACCCGATCAGGCGCGCGGGATCCTCCAGGCGCGACTTGGTGCCGGGCGCCCAATCGACTCTGACCTGTGTCTCCTTCTCGATCAGATAGAGGCGAACCATGTACTCGCCATTGCCGCCCGGAATGGTGAGCTTCTCTTCCATCCACACCTGTCCATCAAAGGTGACGGAGCTGTTGCCACGCCGGACGCTGTTATCGATCGCCAGGTAGAGGTAGTCGTCATATTCTTTCTTCTCGACCGCCGCCTTGCGGAACACGATCTCGTTGACGCCCCGGGTGAACTCCTCCTTGGGCACCACGAAATCGTGCCACGCCATCACGGGCAACTTGCCCTCGGGATAGACAGGCACGCCACAGTTGGTACGGAAATGGTGGACCTTGCCGTTGATGACGATTTCAAACGCCTCGTCGAGGCCATTGGCGGGCGGGTTCTCGCGCCACGAGTAGTCGCGCACCAGGAGGCAGGCGGAAAGCCGCACCTTCTTGACGCGCTGCCAGAGCGCCTCGGGCACGCCGGATAGATCCAGCACCTTCTTCGCCTGGTATTCCGGCTTGATCTGGTGCGTCATGGCGTTGCTGAGGTCAGACCGCCACTGGCCGTCATCGTCACGCACCACGGTCACCCCGACGCTTACCGGCTCGACGATGGAGGGCACTGCCCCTGCCGCTGAACACGCGAAGAGGAGAGTGAACAGTGATATCAGCGTTCGCATGGTACCGCTTTCCCTTCCCTGGAAGGCGTCGCATCCCATCAGGCTGGCCCGAAAGGCCTCCTGAAGAGTGTCACGTGCTGGAGAGATCCGGGGTGGTAGGCAACCCGCTCTCGGACCGCCGGCCACTTTGGCGCGCGCCGGCAGCAAGCCACGCCTCCCATTATAGGTGCCCTACCCTGCGCCGTCAACCCCGGTTTCGATGGTGCAATGGCCCCCTCATACCACCACAGCCATCCCATCGTGAGCCACCACAACGCCGGGGAAGCAGACGCGGGCTGCATCCAGCTCCACGGGGTCAGGCCGGGGATCGAGTGGGTTGGTGTGGGTCAGGATGAGGCGCTTTGCCCCGGCGGCCAGGGCAAGCTCCGAGACGGCGCTTGTCCAGGAGTGGCCCGTCTCTCGCGCCCGCGCCTCCATCCGATCTGGGAAGGCGCACTCGTGGATCAGGAGATCGACGCCGCGCACGAACTCGGCGTAGTCGAGCGAGGCGGTGGTATCGGTCACGTAGGCCAGGGAGCGGTCGGGCCAGTCGAGACGATAGGCCAGCGATCCTCCCGGGTGGGGCAAGAGGCGCGCGGTGACCCGCGCGCCGGCGATCTCCATGCCTTCCTCGGGCACCGGGGAGACGGGATAGGTCAGCGGCAGGGGAAAGAGGGGTGTCTCGAAAAGGCCATGGCGCAGATACTCCACTCCGGGGGGCCCGTGGATCGTGACCGCTTCAACCGGTTTCTCCCAAAGCACATCCAGAAGGTAGGTCAGCCCGTCAACATGATCCAGATGAAGGTGCGAGAGGAGAATGGTCAACGTGGTCGCGCGCAGGTGCTGGCGCACGCGGAAGAAGCCCGTGCCCGCGTCGAGAACGATCCCCATCTCGGGGATCATCACGCAGCTCGTGTGCCGCGTCTCGTTCGGGTGATAGCCCGCCGTGCCCAGGAAGACCACTTCCATCTGCTTGCCCCACGCGGTCCCATCCATCGGGCGGCTGGGCCGCTCCGGAAGTTCAATCATGGGGTGGCACCACCCACCCACAAAGCGGCAGCCCGAACTCTGCCCGCTCTCCCCTGCCCTATTCCTTCACGTGATGGTGCGCACGACGCGCACGCCGTTGAGCGCCATGTGGTAGAGCGCGATGAGGTGGAGCAGGTCGCCATCATGGGGTATCGCGCCAATTGCCTGCGCGCGCTCTACGCTGAAGTCGTAGGTTTGCACGCAGTCCTCGGGAACGAGCACCTCGTACTCCAGCATGAGGGCGTTGGCGCGCATCTTCAGGTACATCGCGGTTTGGTACACGCAGATATCGGTGCAGTCGCCAACGACGATGTGCCGGGTGACCTCCGGATGAGCGGCCATCCAGGACTCCAGCTCGGTGCCGATGGAGGGGCTGATCGAGCGTTTTGGGATCCTGAGGAATTGGTTGGAGAAAGGCAGCGCCTCCAACTCCGGCACCGTCTTCGCCTCGGGAGTGCCGACGACGCAGTGCGGGCCGAACGCCTCAAACTCGGGCGAGCCCTCCGGGTGCGCATCCTGGATCAGCAGGAAGTGCTTCACACCCGCGGCATGTGCGCGGCAGAGAAGATCCACAATCGGGAAGACAATGGCGGCGATCCGCGGGCTGGCCAGGCGGCCCGTGTCGCAGAAACCGACGGTCAGGTCCACGACATGGAGTGCCACCCCGCCGGGCCCGCCTGCCTCGCGCACCACCTGAGCAAGTGGCAGAACCGCCAGGTCAGCCTCCCACTCCGCCACGTAGCGCAGAAAAGACTCGGATGTCCGCAGTAGATCCGAGACCCTCTCCTCTTCCCCGGTGACCATCTTCATTGTCGCAACCTCCCCTCGTGGCAAGAGCAGACGGCTTCACGGGCGCCGGCAACAACCTCACGCAATCCAGCGCACGCGCGTCCGCGGCACCTGGCCCTCGCCAAACATGCCAGGAACGAGATCTGTTTCCAGGCGCACGCGCCCCTCGGCGACAAGCGCCGCGACCGACTCGTAGACGAGCATCGCCGCCTGCGCGAGCGCGCCCTCCGGCCAGATCGGCTGCGTGCGCTGGCACAAGGCACCAATCCCCAGGAGACCCTCCTCCCGCAGGGCCTTCACGATGCTCTGCTCCACGGCGAGCGGAGAGGGCATCGCGGCGACCGGCACGCGCGGTGAGGTGAAGTGACGGATCTCGACGCTCTCACGCGAGATCGTCGCGGCGGCGTTCACGGCCATCGGCATGCGCCAGGAGACCGGCTCCGGGAAGGCCAGGCTCGTCGTGGCGAGATACGTCTCTCCTCCCTCGCGACCGATAACGAGGGGCTGATTGATGCGCATCGCCACCACGTGATCCGGCTCGTTGACATGGAGGCACATCCCGACGATCTCGCCGGGCCAGCCCTGATACGCCTCGGCCGCGGCCGCCACCAGGCTCCCGCTCTTCCGGTAGGCATCCTCGATCAGGTGGCACATCACGTCGCTCATGTGGACGGCGCCCACCTCGGGAACCATAGGGTAGTTGCCGACCGGCTCCTGGCAGATGCTGCGGAACTTATGCCCCGCTGCCGCGAGCTGCCGGCCGGCCTCGGCCAGATTGGTGGTCTCCGAGAAGAAGCCCCGGGCACCGTTGGCAATGTAGGCGAGCTGGCCCGTGCAGTCGACGAAGGGGTGGGCCCATTCGCGATCGCCACCGCTCGGGGTGCGGCTATGGGCGATCCCTATCGTGCCCGGCAGTTTCTCGGCGTCGGTCTGCCGGCGCAGCGCAGCGACATCTCCAACCACCTTCTCGGTATAGAGCCGGCCTTCATGGATCGTGGCGATGCCGGTGTAGAAGCCGCCTCCCAGGCCCTCTTCTCGCTCCAGCATCTCCAGAAGCAGCGGCGCCGCCTGCCGCTCTCCGATGTACCCTGCCACAACACACATGGGAACCTCCACCGTCTTGAATGCTGCGCCGCAGGTGGCAACACCCGAAGCGCGATCCGCCAAACCTGATACTCCCTGGCGCGTGCTCTCCGACTGCTCTGCGATAGCGTCCGGCAGATACGACACCGCAAGGCCCTGCCTGGCGCTCTCGCCCAGATCCCGGCGCGTGCAACCCGTGCCCTCTGAGGAGCGCAGGCTTCTTCACCCTGGTTGATTGGGAGTTCACCGCGGAACGCCGCGCTCCTTTCCGAGCACAAGCCAGGTGCTGGAAGCCGTTGCCATCCGCCGGGATCGGGGGGTGGAGACCGGCCAGTCGCCCGCGCCTTCCCTCCGGTAGTTCTGCCACTGCGAAGGGGATCTCCCGCCCGGCGAGGCAGGCGCATTGTGGCCGGGCGGATCCGTGAGCATGTCCGGCAGCGTGACGATTCTCGCAGGAGTGTGCCTGCTGACCAGAGAAAGGGGAGAACGCCAGCCACGGGAGACAGCGGCGCTTGCCTCGCCCGATGGGGTGGCCGAAGAGCTATCACATGAGCGAGAAGTACTTCCAGCACCGCTATCTGGCCCATAAGTACTGGGGCAGGCGCCCGTGGTATGCCATGCGCGCGCTGATTGAGGCACACACGGCCCCGGGAGAGACGGTTCTCGACTCGTTTTGCGGCAGCGGCACCACCCTGGTCGAGGCACTCGCGACGGGGCGGCGCGCGATAGGGGTCGATCTCAACCCCATGGCGGCGTTTATCTGCCGCGTCACGATCACGCCTGCCGATACCGACGCGCTTCGCCAGGCGTTCGAGCACCTGCGAGCCGCGGTCGCGGATGAGATCAACGCCCTCTATGCCGGCGACGGCGAGGGGATCCGGCCCGCGCACTGGTACCCGACCACCGAGCTGCCCGTCTCCGCTTTCGGCATCATGGCCAAGGATGCCGGCATGACCGTGGCCGACCTCTTCACCCCGCGCAACCTGACGGCCGCGGCGCTGCTGTGGCATGGCATCCAGACGATCCCCTGCGACCCGGTCACGCGCGATCTCCTCCGCTTCTCCTTCACCGCGGCAGTCGCGCAGTTCACCAAGATGATCCGTACCAAGAAGAACGGCACCGGATGGTGGGTCAACGCCTATCGCATCCCGCGCACCTATCGCGAGAACAACGTGTGGCGCTCCTTCGAGAACAAATTGTGGGCAGTGGTGCGCATGAAGGAGGAGACGAACGCGCTTCTGGGCCCCGTGAGCCTCTCCATGGGAGACCCGCCCGAACCAAACGCCGCTTGCAGGCTTCGTATCGGCTCGGCCACCGATCTCTCTTTCCTCCCTGAAGAGAGCGTCGATTACGTCTTCATCGACCCGCCGTGGGCGATCAAGTACTTCGATCTCAGCGTCCTGTGGTGCTCGTGGATGGGCTTCGAACTCCCTTTCGATCAGGAGATCTTCCCCTGGCAACAGCGTTTCCGGAGGGATATGACCCAGGCGCTCGCGGAGCTTGCGCGCGTGTTGCGACCAGGAAAGGTGCTCACGCTCAACTTCGCCACGCGCTATGCGAGCGTGCTCAACGAGTGGCGCGAGGCGATCGAGGCGACCGGCCTGGAGTGGCTCGGCGTCACCCCCCTGCAGCAGGACCAGCTCTCTTTCGTGCAGCGGCAGCACGAGACCACCCTCAAGGGAAACTACCTCCTCACCCTGCGCAAGCACGGCTCGCCGGGCGCGCGCGCCACGCCGGCCGAGGCTACTCCCGTCACCGAGCAGGAGATCGCCGCGATGATCCGCGCTCTTCTGGAGGAGCGGGGTGCGATGACCTACGATCAGCTCTTCCAGGCGCTCTATCCGGCGCTCGCGCGCCGGCCGCTGGCGTGCGATCTCTATACGGTGCTGGCCACCCGCTTCGGCTACAGCATCACCGAGGGGCGGCCGTACGAGGAGGGGGTGTGGCACCTCGGCGAGGGGAATGCCGACCCACCTGAGGCCAGCAACCACCGGGTGGCACCGCGCATGCGCGGCCCGCGGCGAGAGGCGCAACTGACGCTCCCCTTCAACGGGGGCTGAGACCACACTTCGGGAAGGAGATGCGCCGCCACGAGCAGAATCTGACCCTGTCCTGCTCGACCGGAGGCCTGTGCTGGCCCCTCACTCCCCTTCCCTGAACGCCTATCCGAGAAACTTCTGGATAGATGAGGTTGTCCACATGGAAGAGGCGATGGAATTGGCTGCGAGGAGCAGCCCGCCGGCGCGCGGGATAGGCTCACGCTGGCGGCGGCGCCTCCATCGGGCAACCGGAGAACAGGAATAAGGGATGTCGGGCACACGGGCGACACCACGCATCATCGTCTTCAATATGAATTTCATCGGTGATGTCCTCTTTACCACGCCGGCGCTCGCGGCGCTGCGGAAGGGGTATCCAGAAGCCGAGGTGACGGTGGTCGTCGGCCGCCGGGCGAAGGACGTACTCGTCGCCAACCCGGATGTGGACCATCTCGTGGAGTTCCCGCGCACCCTCTCCGAGCGGTGGCAGCTCCTGCGCCGGTTCTTCCGCCGCTTCGACCTCTCGCTCTCGCTCTCCTCGCGCAACGTGGAGCGAGCCGCCTGGGGAATGGCGCTCGGATGTCGCCAGCGGTGGGGTTTCAACCGTCCGGAGACCCGCATCTTCCTGACCGGGCGGATGGAGGAGCAGCGGGAACGGCATTGGGCGGAGGATTATCTGGAGCTTGCCTGCCTGGCGGGCGGCAAGAGGGACGGCCACCTGCCGCGCTTCTACCTGACGCCCGAGGAGAAGGCGTGGGCCGAGGAGCTTCCGGCACGCTGGGGCTTGCGCCCTGGGCACCTGTGGATTGGTG
>DUUU01000266.1 GCA_012841485.1 Armatimonadota bacterium | reverse complement strand
TGGCTTTCGCCTGAATATCCGGGTGGGTCACCTGAAGGTAGGCGCTGGGCGCCAGCAGCGCGGCACGCTCGGCGGGGGTAAGCGGCGCCGGGTGCGCCGCGGTGGCATCCACAGTGTACTCCACCGTGAGAGCATCGCCCTCCTCCACAATGCGCGCCACCTGCCGGGCATCGGAGAGGACAAACCGCCGCTCGGGGAGGCCGCGCAGGCGCAGGCGCAGAAACCGGGTGGATTCAGGCGCCGTGATCGATCCTTCCATCTGTACGGCGAGCTGTTCCGCCAGATCCCGGATTGGCTCGCTGGCGCGGTCATCGAAGCCGCTGAGGGCTTTCTCGCGGCTCTCGCGCACCAGGGTGATCCCGGGATGCATCACCATCTTGACCGGCTGGCCGTCGTCTAGCAGCCAAGAGGTAGCGTCCACCGTCGGTGAGGTGGTCTGCACCACAACCGTGTCGTACTCCTCGCCGTCGTGGCGAACTCGCTCCCGGCGCACAACGCGCGCAGTCGCTTCTTCCAGCGAGAGGGTGACGGTGTTGAGGAAACAGTAGCGAAGCGTCTCTCCAGGCGCCACCGTGCGGCTCAGAAGCGCGCTCTCCACGTCGGCAACGAGATGGGCGCCCTCCGGGATCGGCAGCGACTTTCGAACCACGTCGTCCTGTGCCCGGCGCTCGACCTCGACCACCGTCTCGTGGAAGCGCGCTTTCACCTCCACCTGCTTGCCAGCCGAGCCCATGCGCACCTTCAGGGTGACCGGGCGCAGGTCGCGCGATAGGTGCTCATCCACCTCAACGCGCTGTTCCTGCACGTAGCCGAGCGCCAGGGCGCGCGTCCAGGTGGTGCTGCGGATGCGGTAGCCCCCGCCCCTCAAGCCTCGGGCAGGCGCCACGGTGATCTGCACATGACCGAGCTTGCTCTCGCCCAGGTAGACTCCCATCCACCACTCGCCCGCCACCGGCTTCCGTCTTGCGGGAGCAGCCAGGGAAGCAGGCGGAAGCACGAGTTCACTCATGAGCAGCAGCACTCCCAGAGCGACTGCGAGGGTGGCGCGAAAGGACGCGGGCAGAAGCAGATGGAGCGGGCCGTGAAGCCGACTCCACCCGCCTGAGTCAGCAGCCTGGCGCGCTGCGCCTCTGCTTGCCTGTTGCCACGCGGCCATAGCCAGGAGTCCCCGCTCGCCCCTGCGGGCGAGAGCGTGCTTCCCTACGAGAGGGCTTCTCGCGGCGAGGCTAGGCAATTGGCTCGGCGGTATCAGCCAGGACGATCGCGCGGTTATGCGATACCTCCATGAAACCGCCACCGATCTCCATGGCGACCCGGGTTCGGTCGCCGCGGCGCGCCTCGATGACGCCGCCGCGCAACTCGGCCATCAGCGGCGCGTGCCCGGCCAGTATCCCCAGGTAGCCTTCCACCCCCGGAACGGTGAGCGAGACGACATCCTCGCTCAACACCAGCTGTTCTGGGGTCACAATGTCTAGCGTGAAGCTTCGTTCAGGCATGATCCAAATTCCCAGGACAGAGCGCCTCGAAAGGCGCTCTGCACCTTACGCGGCAGCGCGCATCTTTTCGGCCTTGGCCAGAGCATCATCAATGCCGCCGACCATGTAGAAAGCCTGCTCCGGAAGGTCGTCGTGCTTGCCGTCGAGGATCTCCTTGAAGCCGCGCACGGCATCCTGGCGAGAGACATACCGACCGGGGTTCCCGGTAAACGCCTCCGCGACGAAGAACGGCTGCGACAGGAACATCTGCAGCTTGCGCGCCCGGGCCACGGTGAGCTTGTCTTCATCGGAGAGCTCGTCGATACCGAGGATGGCGATGATATCCTGCAACTCGCGGTAGCGCTGCAGGATGAACTGCACGCCTCGAGCCACGTCATAGTGTTCCTGCCCCACGACGCGCGGATCCAGGATGCGCGACGTGGACGCGAGCGGGTCCACTGCCGGGTAGATGCCCAGCTCCGTGATCCGGCGGTCCAGGATCGTCGTCGCGTCGAGGTGAGCGAACGTGGTTGCCGGCGCCGGGTCTGTCAGGTCGTCAGCTGGCACGTAGATCGCCTGCACCGAGGTAACGGATCCGCGGTTGGTGGAGGTGATCCGCTCCTGGAGGGCGCCCATCTCGGTGGCGAGCGTCGGCTGA
>DUUU01000265.1 GCA_012841485.1 Armatimonadota bacterium | reverse complement strand
GTCTGGGTGACGCTGGAGAGCTCCACCTTCGCCTTCTCGGCTGCCTCGCGCAACCGCTGCAGCGCCTGGCGATCCTTGCGCAGGTCCACACCTTCCATCTTCTGGAACTCGTCTGCCAGATAGTGGACCAGGCGCTCGTCCCAGTCGTCGCCGCCCAGGTGCGTATCGCCAGCCGTGGACTTGACCTCGAAGACGCCGTCACCCACATCGAGCACGGAGACATCGAAGGTACCGCCACCCAGGTCGAAGACGAGGATCGTCTCGTTCTTCTTCTTCTCCAGGCCATAGGCGAGCGATGCCGCCGTCGGCTCGTTGATGATGCGCCGGACGTTGAACCCGGCGATCTCACCGGCGGTCTTGGTGGCCGTGCGCTGGGCGTCGTTGAAGTAGGCCGGCACGGTGATAACGGCGTCGGTGATCTTCTCACCCAGGAACGCCTCCGCATCTGCCTTCAGCTTCTGGAGGGTCATGGCCGAGATCTCCTCGGGGGTATACTGCTTCCCCTGGATCTCGATCATGGCCATTCCGTTCTTGCCCTCCACCACCTTGTAGGGCACCATCTTGCGCTCTTCCGCCACCTCTGCGTAGCGGCGGCCCATGAAGCGCTTGACGGAGAAAATGGTGTTTTCGGAGTTGATCACCGCCTGCCGCTTAGCCGGCTGACCGACGATGCGCTCTCCCGTTTTCGTGAACGCAACCACGGAAGGCGTGATTCGCCCGCCCTCGGCATTCGGAATGACGGTGGGCTCGCCACCTTCCATGACCGAGATCACGGAGTTGGTGGTCCCCAGATCGATTCCCACGATTCTTGCCATAGTCTTCTCACCTCTTCGCGCGGGCGTTCTCCGCCCACTTTCCCCTCATCATCCTACCGGCTCCCCCGGCCCTGGCGCAGCGCGTCCCTTGCCCCGGGATTCGCCCGATCTGATCTTTAGTCTAGGCTTAGTATAGCACTTGATAATGGTGTTGTCAACATCCCTGCGATGGGGCACGCACTCTTTCTTTACTACCCAGATTCCAGCAGGACAACCCTGGTGCAGCCTGGCGGTGATACCGCGCGTGAAGGGGATGGATGGGCCGGGTGGGGGCTCCCGGGAGTGTGAGATCCCTTCGGGGGTGTCCACCACACCTCTCGCGCGGAGCCCAGGCTCCGCGCTGCTTGTAGGCAAAGCCCGTTCGTGGCTCCCCCTCCCAGGCCCCCGCTACCAAATCGCCGGCGGATGGAGGGGGCGGACACGGACGCGGCCTTTCCTATAGCCAAGCCGGCTCGTCTTTCCGCTATCGGTGTCCATCTGGGTTCATCTGCAGATAGTGCCGCCCCGAGGGACGCGAAGGGAAGCGCGGGCGGCGCGGCGAAGAGGGGCGTCATGGAGACACAAGGCGACCATCCTCTTCCCCGCGTGACCATGGCCGACCTCATTCGAGACCTGCGCGCGCTTGGCCTGCGCGCGGGCGATGTGGTGTTGGTGCATAGCGCCATGAGCCGGATCGGCTTCGTAGAGGGCGGCGCGCCCGCGGTCGTGCAGGCATTCCTGGACGTGCTTGGTCCGGAAGGCACGCTCGCGGTGCCCACCTTCCCCTTCCGCGGCTCCATGCTGGACTACTGCCGCAGCGCCCCCCTGTTCGATGTCCAGGCCACCCCCTCGCGGGTGGGCGCAATCACCGAGGCCACCCGCCTGCACCCGGCCGCCCGGCGCAGCCTGGAGCCCTCGCACCCCGTCGCGGCCATCGGACCGCACGCCACCTTTCTCCTGGAGGACCACATCAACGCGAAAGGGTCGTGCGACGAGCACTCCCCGCTCTACCGGCTGACACAGTGCGACGGCTACGTGCTCCTCCTCGGCGTCGATTTCCGCAACTGCACGCTGCTCCACACTGCCGAGGAGCTGGCGCGCGTGCCGTTCATCGACTTCGAGACGCACTACCGCCTCCGGGGCCGAGATAGGGGCCGCGACTACGTGATGGAGATCTACTGCCATTCGGCGCCCATCCCGGCCCGCTTCGATGCCATTGAGCCCGTCCTGCGCGAGAAGGGGCTTCTCACCCTTGGGCGCGTGGGCGCCGCCGAATGCCGCCTCGCCCGCGCGAAGGCGATCCTCGACACCGCCCTTGCGGAGCTCGCTCGCGATCCCTACTTCCTGCGCGCGCGCCCTGCAGAAAAGAGCGCCCAGCGGTAATCACGGCCGGCCAATCCACTCAGCAGGCTACCGGCGGCAGGGAGCCGGCACTCGCTTCGCGAACTGGATCCTGCCTGGCCGGACGGATCACCCCGGCCGGCGCTGGAGGGGAATGGATAGATGAAGGAGATCGGTGTTGCCATCATGGGCGCGGGTGCGGTCTCGCGCGAGCATGCGAAGGCCTACCTGAAGAACCCGCACACGCGGATCATCGGCGTCTGCAGCCGGCGTGAAGAGAGCGCCAAACGCCTCGTCGAGGAATTGGGCCTAGAGTGCGCCCTCTACCCCAACTACGAGGCGTTGCTGAGCGATGACCGCGTGGATGCCGTCTCCATCTGCATGCCAAACTATCTGCACGCCCGCCTGGCCACCCAGGCCGCGCGTGCACGGAAGCACATCGTCCTGGAGAAACCGGTGGGGATCCATCTGGACGAGGTACGCGGTCTCCGGGAAAGCGTGCGCGAGGCCGGCGTGCTCAGCATCGTCAGCTTCGTCTTCCGCTGGAACCCCATGGTGCAGACGATCCGCACGCTCCTCGACCAGGGCGCCATCGGTGAGATCGTCTACGCTGAGTGCGATTTCTGGCACGGCATCAAGCCCACCTTCCCCAGCTACGAATGGATCCGCCGGCGCGAGTTTGCCGGGGGCGCCTTCATCACCGGCGGGTGCCACGTGGTGGACCTCATCCGCTACTGCGCCGGCGAGGTGGTGGAAGTGAGCGCGCGCAGCATCCGCCGCCGGCCCGACTTCGATTACCCCACCACTCTCGTCGCCACGCTGAAGTTCGCCTCGGGCGCCATCGGCAAGGTGGGATGCTCCCTGGAGGCACACTGCCCCTTCACCATCGGCGTTCACCTGCTGGGCACGGAGGGCACGATTCGCGACAACCGCCTCTATTCGAAGCGGCTCCTGCCCGGCCAGACCGATTTTGCCACCATCCCCACAATCGTGCCCAGCAGCGGCGACGTCCGTTACCACCCCTTCACCGCCGAGATCGACCATTTCGTCGAGTGCGTCCTGGAGGGCCGCCAGCCCACCCCGAACATCGAGGAGGCCTGCAAGACGCAGGAGGTGTGCCTGGCCGCGGAGCTCTCGGCGCAGCGCGAGGGGGAGACGGTGCGGATCGAGGGATAGTGCTCCGCCCGCAAGAGGGAGGCGTGATTTGTCCGGGGCTCGTGGCTTGCGCGAGCCCCCGGCATCTGCTGGCGCCGCGCGCTTATGCCGCGAGCACTCGGTACAGGTAGGCCGATAGGACGCGCGAGCAGTTGACGATTCGCTCCACCTCGCCATACTCATCCGCGGAGTGCGCCTTGCCGGGCACGCCGGCGCCATAGACCACCGTCGGAATCCCACAGAGCGCCGGCAGGTAGCAGCCGTCGCTCCAGGCAGGGTTCACCTCCACCGACGGCTCCTCCCCCAACACTGCGCGGTGCGTCTCGGCCAGACCGGTCACCAGCGGATGCTCCTCCGGCGTCTCGAACGGGATCAGATCCTTTACCCATTCGACCCGCGAAGGGTGCGAAGCGAGGAAGGGGTCTTGACTCTCCCGCTCGCGGATGCGACGCTCGAAATCGGCGCGGATGGGAGCGCCGCCGAAGCCGGCCCCCGCCTTCTCGGCCGCGCGGGCATCGGCAATCGGATAGCTCATGTTGAGCGCCAGGAACGCCTCGCCGGGAATGACCGCGGGGTGGATCCCGGCGCGCAGCATACCCAGGTTCACCGCGGCGTGCTTTCGGCTGCTCTCCCGGTCGCGCTTGAAAGCATCGAGCGCTTCCTTTACCACCAGCGCCTTCTCTATCGCGCTCACGCCATCCGGGCGCGCGGCGTGCCCGCTCACCCCAGGGACCGTAATCTCGACGGTGAGCACGCCGGAATAGCCGCGAGTGACAAAAGGCCCGGTGCCATCCGTGACGATCCCCAGGTCCGCCTTCAGGCCGCGCAGGCAGCACGCAATTGCGCCGGCACCCCCGCCATTGCACTCCTCATCCACCACGCTTTGGAACACCACGGAGCCACGCAGGTGGCCTCGCAGCTCATGCAGCACGCGCAGGACGGTCACCGTCGCGGCGATCCCGCCCTTGCAGTCGCTGCTGCCCCGGCCCAGGAGCCGGCCATCGCGCACCTCCCCGGAGAAGGGCTCGATGGTCATATCCGAGACGCCCACGGTATCCATGTGCGCCTGGAGCACCACGCGCGGCCCGCTCTCGCTGAAAACCAGCTCCGCCTGGAGGTTGGGCCGGCCGGCGAACTCACGTCCCCGGGGGCCGAGCACTCCGGCGCGCTGGTAGACATCGGGCGGGCAATCGAAGCGCTCGATCCGCGCGCCCAGGTCGCGCAGCACGGGCTCCAGAATCGCCTGGCCATTCGCCTCGTTCCCCCAGGTGGGGTCGCCCGAGTAGGGATTCACCGTGTTGGCGCGCACGAGTGCCTGAGCGAGCGCGACCGTCTCATCGGCCAGCGCCTCCGCGCGGCCAGCAACCGCAAGTAGATCCAAGGTTCACTCCTCCAACGGCAGGTGGACGGCACAGCCCTGCTCCGCACTGCGGGCAACCGCGTCGGTAAACTCCATATAGGCCACGCCGTCCTCGAAAGTCGTCAAGCGCACCGGGCCCTCGCCACGAATCGCGCCGATGAACTCTTCTTCCACGCGCCACCGCCCCTCCTCTTCGGGGGCGATAGTGATCTCCGCCAACTCCCGGTCGCCGCGGCGGCCGCCCAGGAGGCGGTCGTTGTCGCCATCATACACCAGGGTGCCATCGCTGCCATAGAGCGTGATGCCCGAGCCGCCGCCCAGGCCGAGGAGGGAGCTGAACTGGTAAGTGGCCTGAGCGCCACACTCCAAGTCGGCGATGATATCGATGTGGTCGGGCACGCAGACAACCCGGCGCAGGCCGGTCTCCGGATCGGTGCGCTCCGGCACGAAGACGCGGCGCCGGGCCAAGACGCGCGAAGCGTTCCCCACCCAGCGCATTAGGATCTCGTGCCAGATGCCCATTGAGAGGGCGTTCAGCCCGCTGAGGCGGATATCCTGACGCCAGTGCAGCGGGGCTTCCGGATCGAGAAACGCGCCGGTCACGCCCCGGACGTTCGCGACGAGCAGCTCTCCTAGATAGCCCTCGTCCAGAAGACGGCGCACCGTCGGATCCACGCGCAGGCTCATCGGCGCGGGCACCAGTTGCGCCACGAGGTCCGGATGGGCGCGCGAGGCCTCCAGCATGCGGTGCGCCTCCGCGGCGTTCATCGCCATGCGCGCTTCGCAGAGGACGTGCTTCCCCGCCTCCAGCGCTGCCACGGTCACCGCGCAGTGAAGATAAGGCCAGGTACCGATAACAACCGCGTCGACCTCCGGCGAATTGACGAGCTCTTCCCAACGCTCGAAGGTGAGGGGAATCCCAAACTCCTGGGCGACGCGCCGGGTTGATTCGGGCCGGCGGTTGCACACCGCGTTCAGGCGCACTCCCGAGATGCGCTGCAGCAGGGAAATATGCCGGGCGCGCGTGTTCGCTCCCGCGCCCACGATGCCGATGCGGATCGTGTCATCGCTCATCTTCCACTCCCTCCCGCAGTGTTCCGATGGAAGCAGCGACGCGCGGACCCGCGTGGTGAACAGGTCGGCCCCCACTCTCCTCCGCGCCCTGCCCCTCTCCCGGTTCTATATTACCACACCATGCCTCAAAGTAGCAGCGTCATCCCCTCCTCGGCGAGATCGGTATCGGTGAACAGCTCGCGAGCCTCCCGGAGGATTCCCGGGCCGTCCTCCTCGCGATAGTGGGTGAGCAGGAGCCGCCCGACCCCGGCATCACGCGCAATGGCGGCAGCCTCGTGCGCGGGCGTGTGCGCCCCATCATGAATCAGGACCTCGGCTCCCCGCGCGAACTCCGCGAGCGGTGGGTGCGGGTGCGTGTCGCCAGAAAAGACAATGCTCTTGCCCGCCGCGTTCGTGAAGCGATAGGCCAGCGCCGGCTCGAGGCGGTTGTGCCCGGAGACATGCCGCGCGGCAAACGTCTCCACCGTCAGGTCATCCAACGTGAAGCGATCGCCCGGCGAGAGCGGCAGCAGCGTGAGATTCGGCGCGATCTCCGGGAAACGCTCCACCTGGAGGAAATCCAGCGCCGCGCGGACTACCGGATCCAGATACTCCCTCGGGCCGGCAATGCGCAAGGGCGAGGGATCTCCCTGCCCGCGCAAACCATGGTAGAAGAGGAGCGCAGGCAAACCCAGATAATGGTCCTGGTGCAGGTGCGTCAGCAGGATGCTCTCCAGCGCCAGCGGGTCGAAGCCGTACGCGCGCATCACCTGGGCGCTGCACCACCCGGTATCCACCAGGTGCTTCCCGTCGATCAGCGCGCAGGCGGCCTCATGCTCGTGATCGGGAATGCAGGTCGACTGGCCGATGATCGTGATCTTCATCTCAGCGCGGTTCCTCTTCCGCTGGCCGCCACTGGGCCATGCTCTCGAGAACGCGAAAGCGCGTTGGGGTCTTGCGCTCCGCGTAGACCTGGCGCGCGCGCTCGTAGGCCAGGGGCATCGCACCCACAAAAGTAACCGGGCGCGGGTGCATCAGCGCCAGGTTCTCCGGAAGGTCGCCCACACGCAGGATGTTGAGGAACTCGGGCGCCTTTGGATCCTCGTGCGTCTCGGGCGGTGCTTCGAGGATCACCTCACGCACTTCGGGGTCGAGAAGCGCCGCGTAGAGCGCCAGGACCGCGGTCCACCCCTTGCCGTAGAGGGCGATGGAGCGAACCCGGGCTTCCCGGCGCAGCGCCGCCAGGCCGCAGAGCAGGTCATACGTCTGGCGCTCCGGGAGGGTACACCCGACGAGGGGATAGGCCCGGCGTACCGTCCAGTGGAGGCCCTCCCCCAGCGAGGTTCCGCCCGTGCCGCGCACCTCGACCGCACCCCAGGCCACATCCGCCGGCAGGGAGGGCCGGCAGGAGTGCCCGCCCATGAAAGGAGAGCGCGCGGCTGCGTCCAGGGCGAAGACCACCATCTCGCATCCCTCCTCGCCCCCTGTTGGAACCGCGGCGCGTGCGCGCAACGTCAGGCCATCTGCCGTGTCGAAGACGTAAGTCCGCAAGGCATGGGAGCCCTGCGTGCCCTCGGCGCGCACGTCGCGCACGACCGGCTCCACGCGCTCCGGGATCTGCCGGAAAGAGAGCTCGCGCAATCGGATCAGCGGCGAGACGGGCGGTTCGGAGGACGGTGATGCGGCAAGCGGCGCGCGTGATGAACCGGCAGCCTGCCCCTCAGTCCCCGGGCTTGGGGTCTTTGCCCTCCGCGCTCTCGCACCCCCAAGGAGGGTATCGATTACGCGCATGCGGTCGTCTGTCGGGAGGCGGCCCCCGAAGACGAGGAGGTTTTCCTCCGGCTCGACAAAATCGGTCACGTCATCCTCGACCGGCGCCGAGTCGCCCTTCAGGTAGCGGTTGAACCACTCGAAGATCGCCTTGCGCAGTTTCGGCGTGTAGCCATGCGGCGAGAGATCCTCCACCAACTCCGCTTTCTCTGGAACCCCGAGCGCCTGGTAGAGGTGTCGAATGCGGTGGAGCACATCGCGGAAGGCATACGGCCGCCAGAGGACATCCTCGGTGCCCGAGGCGACCAGGAGCGGGCGCGGTGCGATGAGCGCGCCCAGGTCGGGCGTACACCAGCCGTAGGTGTTGATCCAGAACGCGCAATCGCAGTGGCCATCCACAGCGCGGTCGCCCACCAGATGCTCGATGCTCCCCGTCTGGCAGACCGGAACCACCACGCGAACACGCTCGTCGGCGGCGCCCAGGAACCACGAGATCGCGCCGCCGCCGCTCAGGCCAGTCACCCCCATGCGCTCTGGATCCACGTCAGTGCGGCTGGCGAGGTAGTCCAAGGCGCGCATGCCATTCCACACCTCGGTGCCCGCGGGCGCATAGCCCCGGCTATACCAGTCCCAGCGTCCGCAGTGGTAGGTGCCGTGGTGCATCCCCTGCGACTCGCCGAGTTGGATTGGGTCGAGCACGAGGGCAACGTAGCCGTGCTGGCCGAACCAACGGGGGTTGGCCTGATAGGTGGGGTTCACCTTCCCCTTGGTGTGCCCGCATAGGTAGAGCACGGCGGGCAGCCGCCCCTGAACACGCGCCGGTCGATAGAGGTTGCCTACCACGTAGGCGCCGGGCAGGCACTGAAAGTGGATCTTCTCCACCACATAGTCCCCCCGCTCGAGAACGCCGGTCACTTCCGCTTTGAGCGGCGTTCGCTCTGGAAAGGGGAAAAGCCCCAGCATCTCCAGCCACTGCTGGCGGCGCGTGGCCAGGGAGGCCAACCATGCTTCCGGCGAGGGGAGCGACGCGAGCGACGCCTGCGAAACCGCGCGCGCCCTCCGCGCGAGAGACGAGAGCACCATGTCGAGGGACTCCTTCCCATACTCGCAAGGTGAGTTCGTCCCCCGCGGGTCAACTCCTGCCGGCAACCGCGCCCAAGAGCCCGGGGGCTACTCGGGCTCTTCACCGTGCCCGTCGCGAGGGGGTGTCTCCTGCGAGGGGACTGGGGGAAGCAGGATGAGGAAGCTGCTCCCCTTGCCGGGCTCGCTTTCAACGCGGATGGTGCCTCCGTGACCACGCACGATGCCCAGGACGGCAGCCAGGCCCAGGCCTCGGCCCGCGAACTTCGTGCTAAAGAACGGCTCGAAGATCCGCGTCTGCATCGCCGCATCCATGCCGCACCCGTTATCGCTCACCCGGAGGAAGGCATAGCGCCCTTCTGGAAGCCGGTCGCCGGGGAAGGTCTCGGAGAGCAGGCTGCTATCCACCTGCATGGCGCCGATGCCCACGAGGATGGTGCCGCCGCTCTCATCCAGCGCCTCCGAGGCGTTCGTGACCAGGTTGAGAAGGATCTGGCGCATCTGGCCCTCATCGGCCCGGATCACGGGGGTCTCCGGGTCGAGGTCATAGCGGATACTCACCTTCGGGCCAAGGACCGCTTCGAGCAGGGGCGCCATCTCGCGCGCCAGACGCGTGAGATGGACGTGGCTGATGACAAAGTGGCCCTTGCCGGAGTAGACCAGCATCTGGCGGGTGATCTCCGCCGCCTGTTGGGCGGCCTTCTCCAGCTGCTGAAGGCGCTCGCGCGCCGGCGATTCCTCCGGGAGGAACATCAGCGCCAGGTTGGAGTTGCCGAGGATGCCCACGAGCAGGTTGTTGAACGTGTGCGCCACTCCCGCCGCCAGAACCCCCAGGCTCTCCAGGCGCTGCGCCTGCTGCACCCGCGACTCCAAGCGCCGGCGCTCTCTCTGGGCCCGGCGGACCTCAGTGATGTCGCGGAGCACGACCAGCCGCCCGCGCAGGTGCCCGCGACGGTCCAGGAGCGGAGAGACCAGCGTGTCGCACCGCCTCTCTTCCGGCGCCTCACCCACTCGCACCTCCAGGCGTTTCTCCTCCGCGCTCTCCAGGCACCCGCGCAGCTCATGGCAGGCACCCAGCACATCCTCGGCCTTCCGCCCAATCGAACCATCCCCGGCACCCAGGAGAGAGCGCGCTGCCGGGTTCAGATCCACAACGTGGTTCGAGGTATCCAGGACCACGACCCCATCGCACATGTTCTCCAGGACCGCGTCGCGGGCGATGGGGACAATGTCCATCAGTCGGTAGCGAGAGAGTGCCCACGTCCACACCAGCCCCGAGCATCCAAACGCGATCGGCGTCGGGTCCAGCTTGGGGAGGGGGTTCAACTCCATCACGTAGAGAAAGTTGGCAAACCAGGGAAAGAAGATGGCGCAGCCCAGCGCCACCGATTGGCCACGGTAAAGATGAAACTCCCCCGCAAGGGCTCGCCCGAGAAGAAGCGTGCTCAAAAGCAGCAGCGTGTACGTGTAGGCAACCCACAGCCAAAACCAGGGCCCGTAGCTTTTCTCAACGGTGGAAAACGGCCCGGAGGTGTCCAGGAGGACACCCTGGCGCATCAGCCCGTGCAGGTCATTCGTCCACACGAGGATGAGAGTGACGGCGGGCACTATCACGAGCCCGACCCAGCGCCGGGGGGTGAACCAGTTCTCTTGCCCGGAGTAGTAGACCGAGAAAACCCACCAGGCGGTCGGAATGGTGACAATGCCGATGTACTCGATATTCGCCCAGAGGAGCTTCGCGCCGAGCTCGACACTCGCGATCTCCAGGGCATTCCCGACGCACCATCCGATGACGGCGACCATGGTCACCACAAGCGCGGCGGCGCCGGG
>DUUU01000264.1 GCA_012841485.1 Armatimonadota bacterium | reverse complement strand
GGCAGGCTTGCGCCGATCGCAGGGGCGCCACGCCTGATGAGGGCGGCGCGGCCCCAACGATTGGCGTTTTGATCCTACCCTTCACACATCCTCGGAAGTCCCGAGCGGCTCTGCGGTTGGCCGGCAGCGTCTGGGACACCGCCGGATCCGGGAAGCGGACCGGGTCTGAGTGGGGAGATGCGTCGCAGCCGGTTCTTCGCCGGCATCACGGCCGGTAGAGCCCGGAAAAGCGGCCTATGGGGGAAAGGGAAGCGTCATGCTGCGAAACCCCGTGGGTCGGGCTCTGGGAAGGAGCGCAGGGCAGGAGACGCAGCATTCCGGGGGGAGATACATCGCGTAACACGGTTCGGTGGAGCGCTCGCGGCCCGCTCGGTAGTGCGCCGGTATCTGATGCCGGCGCCGTGGTATGGGGTGGTGGTCCGCGCCGCATTCAGGTTCTGGTGTCGGCTCGCCGCTGTCCCATAAGTGACGTTGTGGTATCCGAAGGAGGTCATCGAAGATGGCAGAGCGGAAGCAACGCCCAGGGCCAAAGCCCGGATCGGAAGGGGCGGCTCGTATCGCCCAGGCACATCGTGGTTCGCATGAGCACGACCGCGAGGGTGGGTTCGCGGCAGACCCCTCCTTGGCACGCACGGCGGGCCGGCTTGGCGGGGAGCGCGTGAAGGAGAAGTACGGCTCCAGCTTCTACACGGAGATCGGCCGCAAGGGCGGTGAAGCGGTTCGCGATACGCACGGCACGGAGTTCTACTCCCGGATTGGCAAGCTGGGGCGCGAGGCGCGCTCGAGGCGCCAGCGTGAAGAGGCAGGCGAGTAGTCGCGACAACACGGGTGCGCTACAGATGCAGCCCCCCGAACCCCCGACCCCGGGGGCTCGGGGGGCCGAATGTTTTCTACGCCCCGCAGGCCAGAGCGCGGGCGCTGCCCTGGCCTCAGTGCGTGGTAACGAGAGCTTGATCCGTGGAACGGGCGACCAACTCGGCCACCTGCCGTGCCCAATTCGCTTCCCAGCGCGGGAAGTCCTCCACGGGGAGGGCCGGAATGGCATCCACCGGGAGCTTGGCAATCGCGCGTAGCGTGCGCAACTCAGTCTCGATATCAATCGTCTCCGGGTGTCGCTCATCAATCGCGCGAATGATGCGCTGAGCGAGCCACACCGCGCCGAGCGCCACGCCGGGGTGCGGCGCGTCGATGTCGATGTGGAACTGCCCGGTTGGCTCCTCCCGCCAATTCCAGTAGGTGACGCCCCGGATGCCTCGGCCGCACAGCGTCACGGCCTGCAACTCCAGGACGAGGTGCTCCATCAAGTGGGCTATCTCGGTGGATGCTGCCTCGCGCTGGAAGCTCAGGTTGCCCTCGTTATAGCAACGGTGCTTCTTCAGTCGGGGCAGCATGCGGAAGAGCCCGCGCGCGAGATGGGGTTTGTCGCGTGTGTTGAAGGGCTCTGACATGCGAAGCGTAATCTGAACCTTGTCCCCTTCGAAAGCGATGCGCAGGATCTCCAAGCGTGGTGCCTATCCTTCCAACCCGTAACTCATATCCGGCCCTCACTCCACTCTCGTTGCTCCGGGCGCTCGGAATCCTCCTCGCTTCCCCGGACGCGGGGCGCTCCATCCAGAAGACCCCGAGGGCGGATACTCAGCTCTGCGTATGGGTGCGTCCGGCTCTCGGGCAGCAACGGCTACATCGCGACTCCGGGTGCCAGAACGTCTGCTCGTGGCAACGCGGGTGGCGCCGATGGATCGCGAACTCGAGGCTCGCGGCCTCTCCTCGCCCGGCAATCCATCTCCTCGGATCCCCCCCGGCGAGGCGCATCCGTGAACACGGCGCGTTGGCCTGCAACCTCTCCCATTTAGCATTATCGGTCGCTTGCTTCTCTTCTTTAGAAGCAGGCATTTAGTGCGACCGAGACGGCCGAAACGTGGCCCGACGATACCGCCAATGTCCGCCGGATACCGGTGCGCCAAACCTGCAATCAGAGGAGGATGAGCCCCCCCTGATCCGGCGATACCGCCATGGCCCACCGGATACCGGTGCGCTTGGCGAAGACCGTCAAAAGGCAGATACGACGCGGAGTTCCCCAACTCCTTGGCCGTAGATTGGAACCGCGTTGAAAGCGCACCCTGCGGACGAGGCGCCGCATCGCGCGGGCCACGGCGCGTTGGAAAACGCCTTCGCGTGCATTCTAACACAAACGCCTCCGGTCACGCAATTGTGACCGCGTGCCTCTCTCGCAGGAGAGCAGCGTGATGGCGCTCGCCAGGGAACGAGCCGGGGACGACGCCCGGTCTGGCTGAGTCCGCCATCGTATCAGGCGTCACGGGAAATCTGTCGCGACCGGCGCAGGAGAGAGAGGAAGAAGGGCACTCCGGTGAACGCGGTCAGCACTCCGATGGGCATCTCGGTGGGGGCAAAGAGGGTGCGCGCCAGCGTGTCACAGATCACGAGGAAGAGGGCGCCGGTGAGCGCGGACGCGGGGATGAGCGCGCGATGATCGGGCCCCTGGATCAGCCGGACGATGTGCGGGGCGATCAGGCCCACAAAGCCGATGATCCCCGATACGGAGACGGCGGCGGCGCTCGCGAGGGCCGCGCCGACGAGCACGACTCGTTTCGTACGTTCCACATCGACGCCCAGATTGAGCGCGCACTCCTCGCCGAGAAGCAGAGCGTTCAGGTCACGCGAGTAGAGCCATGCGAGGGCCATGCCGAGGAGCGCGTAGGGGAGGGCGACCCATACCCGACTCCAATCCGCGCGGTAGAAACCTCCAAGCGTCCAGAAGTAGACGGCGCTCACCACCTCTTCGCGGGCGCTCAGGGCGATCAGGAAGGAGATCGCGGCGGAAAGGAGCGCGCTCAACGCCACGCCGGCAAGGAGGAGCGTTTCTGTATGCACGCGGCCGCCGGTTCTCCCCAAAGCATAGACGGCCCAGGCCGCGGCGAGGGCGCCCAGAAACGCGAAGAGGGGCACGGGAGCCAGTCCGAGGGTGGTGATCCCGAGTCCGAGCGCGATGGCGAGCGTGGCCCCAAGCGCGCCGCCGGCCGAGATCCCGAGCAGATAGGGATCGGCCATGGCGTTTCGGAAGAGGCCCTGTAGAGCGGCGCCGGACGCGGCCAGCCCGGCGCCCACCACGGCGGATAGCGCGATGCGCGGCAGGCGAATCCGCACGATGGCATCGGCCGGGCTCGACTCCGGTTGGCCGGCCAGGAGCCGGATAAGGGCATCGAGTGTCTCGCCGGGCGGCACCGGCACCGGGCCAACGCCGACGCCGATGATGGCGGCGGCCACCAGCAGCAGGCCCAGGAGCGCCCAAACCACCCGCCTTCTATTCGGCTTCATCGGCTTGCGCCTCCGGATGGATCGCCCGCAGCAGGTGCTCGGCACCCTCCGCCAGGCGTGGGGTTGGCCGGATCACCGGATCGCCGGGGACTGATACGACGCGCTTGTCGCGCACGGCGCGCAGACTGCGAAAACCAGGCCGCTTCGCCGGGTCCGACGTGGCTCCCATTCCGGTGGCCACGACGTACACCTCTGGATTGGCGGCGAGAAGCGCCTCCAGACTGAAGGTGGGGAAGGGCTTCTTCTGCGACGCGGCGACGTTCTGGCCTCCCGCCAGGCCGATCAGATCGTCCAGGAAGGTGCCGCCCCCCACAGTAGTGAGGGGCTCGTGCCAGATCTCGAGGAACACGCTCCGCCGCCGTTGGCCCCGGGCCTTGCGCGCGACGTCCGCCAGGCGGCGCTCCGTCTTCACGGCGACAGCCTCCGCCTCCTGCTCCAATCCGAGTAGCCGGCCAATGAGGCGCACGTTGCGGCACACGTCCTCCAGGCGTGTCGGGTTGAGCACGAAGACCGGTGCGCGCAGCGTCTGGGCGAAGCGGTCGGCCTCATGGGCGGGCAGGGTGGCGCTAGAGACGATCACGGCATCCGGGCGCAACGAGACAATCCGCTCGATGCTGGGGCGGAGGAAGTCTCCAACCTGGGGAATCTGCTTCACGGCGGGGGGGTAGTCGGATGCGGTATCGATGCCGGCGAGATGCTCCCTGCCTCCGACCGCGCACACGATCTCGGTCACGTTCGGGGCGAGCGAGACGATGCGGCGCGCCGGCAAAGGGCCCTCCCATGGCCGGCCCAGATCATCGCTCAACGCCTCTCGCGCGGGCACGCGCGCTGGAGCGGCTGGCGGTTCCTGCGGGCGGCACCCGGCGGAGCAGATTGCTACCGTCAGCAGGAGGCAGGCTCCCCGAAATGACCCATGCATCCGGCATCCCTCATCTTGGGGAGTGGTGGGCTGGACCGCCGGCGGCAGAGGCAGCGTCACTCCCCCCTTTCACGCGAAGGAAGAGAATGACCGGCAGCGGGCTGGGTGTCTGACTCCCGCAGGGCGTCTGCGGTCACAGTAGCGGGACTGTGCCGGAGTTGCACCGGACTTCCCCATTTCAGCCCGCGGCGGCCTGCGCCGTCACGGGCGACCCGCGCCGTTGTCCCGGCGCCTGCGCGCATGGCAGCCGTCCGGGGTGTCGCGCTGATTATAGCGCGCCCGCCCCCGGAGTGTCAAGCGCGGTTGCCCTCCGGCTGGGATTCCTTATGTCGGAATCTCAGGCCCTCCGGGCCCGCACCGCCGGCGATACCACGGGTGAGGACGGACGTAGAGGGGTGGGTGTGGGCACCCTCGGGCTTCGTATAGGCGCGTCCGGGCTCCCGAGCGGTTGCGCGGGGGCGATAGGCTTGACCGATTGTGCGCCAAGAAGTATAATCTGCCTATAAGGCGGGGGGATGATCGGAATGGAAAAGATCCCTACAGGGATCGAGGGCCTCGACCTCATCCTTATGGGCGGAATCTTGCGGGGACATGCGATCCTCGTTGAGGGAACCCCGGGCGCGGGGAAGACCACGGTTGGGATCCAGTTCATCCACGAGGGAATCGTCCGGCATGGCGAGGCTGGGTTGATCATCAGCTTCGAGCAGTTTCCAGCGCAGCTCTATCGCGACGCAGTCAACTTCGGGTGGGACCTTCGCGCTCTGGAAGCTGAGAACAAGGTGCGCGTGTGCTGCACCTCCCCGGAAGTGTTGCGCGACCAGCTCCAGAAGCCGGAGGGCCTGATCGATGAGTGGATCCAGGAGATGGGGGCGCGCCGCATCCTCATCGATAGCATGAGCCACCTCGATACGCTCAGCGCCGACCCCATGGAGCGCCGGATGCTCGCCGTCAGCCTCCTCAATGCGCTGAAGCAGCGCGGCCTGACGGTTCTGGTGACAAAGGAAGTCGCCTCGGAGGAGGGGTATGGTTGCTCCTTCGAGGAGTACGTGGTCGATGCGGTGATCCGCGTCACCAACACCGCCGACCGGGAGACCGGCCGCCGCCAACGGCACGTGGAGGTGCTCAAGTCGCGGGGCCAGGACCACATTTCGGGCCGGCACTACTTCCGCTTCGGGCCAGAAGGGATCGAGGTCTTCCCCTTGCAGGTGGTGCCCGAGTGCCAGGCCGCGGCCGGGGAAGGCGCGCTCCTGCCGACAGGGGTCGCGGGGCTCGACCACCTGCTGGAGGGCGGAGTGCGGCGGTCTTCCAGCCTGCTGCTGAGTGGCGAGAGCGGCACGGGAAAGACCATTCTCGGCCTGCAGTTTCTCAACGAGGGCGCTTCTTTGGGCGAGAAGGGGCTCCTCTTCCTCTACCAGGAGGCGCCGGAGCAGGTGCAGCAGGTGGCCGCATCCTTCGGTTGGGACCTGGCTCGTCTGCAAGCAGAGGGCCTGATCACCGTGGTCTACGCGCCTTTCGCCGAGCTTAGCCTCGCCGAGCATCTCTGGATGGTACGGGCGCAGCTGCAGGAGACGGGCGCCCGGCGGGTGGTGTTCGACTCGCTCACGGCGATGCTTCACGAGGTGAGCCAGCAGCCGCACATGGCCAAGGAGCGCACCGATCAGTTGGTGCGTTTGACCAAGGAGCTGGGGGCCGCCGCCGTCTTCATCGCCGAGGTGCCGGCCGGCAGCTCGCGTATCAGCAGCTACGGCGT
>DUUU01000263.1 GCA_012841485.1 Armatimonadota bacterium | reverse complement strand
GTCCCGCATGGCTGCCGTGGGCGGCTGGCGGCTGTGGCGGCTGCTTGCTGTTGGTGATCCTGTTCTTCGCGTTCGCCGCCATGGCAGGCATGGGGGCGCGTCCAAGCGCGTCTTTGCCGGGTGGGGAGAAGATTGGTCTGATCTACGTGGAGGGGCCCATCATGGGCGGCCGCGGGGCGGCCAGCCTCTTTGGCATCTCCGGCGGGGCCGACGTCATTGTGCGCCAGTTGGATCGCGCGCGCCGCGACCGTAGCATCAAGGCAGTGGTACTGCGCATCAACAGCCCGGGCGGATCCGCCGCGGCCTCGCAAGAGATCTTTCAGGAGGTCATGAAGCTGCGTAAGGCGCGCAAGCCGGTGGTGGCCTCGATGGGCGACGTGGCCGCGTCTGGCGGTTACTACGTGGCTGCGGCGGCCGACAAGATCATGGCGAATGGCTCCACGATGACCGGGAGCATTGGCGTGATCATGGAGTTCATGAATCTGCAGGGCCTCTATGAGAAGCTGGGCCTGGGCGCGGTCACTATCAAGAGCGGCCGGTTCAAGGATATCGGCTCTGCCACGCGCCCGCTGACTCAGGATGAGCGACAGCTGCTGCAGGCGATGATCGATGACGTCTACGACCAGTTCGTCACCGACGTGGTCGCCGGGCGCAAGATCCTCAGCCGTGAGGAGGTTCGCCGCCTCGCCGACGGGCGCATCTTCACCGGCCGGCAGGCCCAGAAGCTGAAGCTGGTGGATGAGCTGGGGAACCTGCAGGACGCGTTTGCCCTCGCCGGGAAGATGGCCGGCATTGCCGGGCGGCCAGCCGTGGATGAGGTGGGCCGGCGTGGAGTTCTCGACATCTTCCTGGGGGAGGACTCGGGTTACGGAGGTTTGATGCGCCCGCCGATGAGCGGCGTTGAGGATGAGCGCGTGCTGAACGCGCTGCGCCATTTCATGCGACAGCAGGCGCTGCCGAGGTAAGCAAGAGGAACTATGGGCGAGACAAAGCGTGACAAGCTGATGGTGGTGGATGGGAACAGCCTGCTGTACCGGGCGTTCTTCGCGTTGCCGAACCTGACGACTTCGGATGGGCGGCACACGAACGCGGTGTACGGGTTCAGCATGATGCTCCTGCGCCTGCTGGACGAGGAGAAGCCCGATTACTGCGTGGTCGCCTTCGACGCCCCCGGACCCACCTTCCGACACGAGGCCTATGCCGAGTATAAGGCCACGCGCCAGAAGACGCCCGACGAGCTTCGCCCTCAGGGCCCGCTGGCGCGCCAAGTGTGCCAGGTACTCCGCATCCCGATCTTGGAGGTGCCTGGCGTCGAGGCAGATGATGTCGTTGGCACCGTGGCGCGCTGCGCCGAGCGGGCGAATATCGACGTGCTCATCGTCACCGGCGACATGGACGCGCTTCAGCTCGTGACCGAGCGCGTCCACGTTCTGGCCACGCGCCGGGGAATCACCGATACGGTGCGCTACGATCCGGAAGCCGTGCTGGAACGCTACGGCGTCGGTCCGGAGTTGATTCCCGACCTGAAGGCGCTGATGGGCGATCCCTCCGATAACATCCCCGGGGTGCGCGGGGTCGGGGTGAAAACCGCGGTCAAGCTGCTGCAACGCTATGGGTCGGTAGAGGACCTCCTCCGAGTTCGGGACGAGGTACCCGAGCCGCGGATTCGCCAGGCTCTGCAGGCTGCTGGCGAGCAGCCCCGAGAGTCGCGCGCCCTCGCGACGATCGTGACCGACGTGGAGCTGGATGCCGGCCTCGAGGCGTGGCGCTGTCAGGAGCCGGACCGCCCGAAGGCGCGTGAACTGTTCGATGCGCTGGAGTTCCGCAGCCTGCGCAGTCGGTTCGATGAGGAGGAGGAAGCCCCTGCCGCGCCTGTCCGCGCGCAGCCGCTGGCGACCGCCGCGGATCTGGAGCGGCTGGTGACGCGGGCGTGTGCCCGACGGGGCGTGGCGCTGGCGCTCGCGCCGGTCGCTGATCGCGGCGCGCATGCCGCCGCGGAAGCGCAACAAGAGCTGGACCTGGGGCAGGATGCGCGCCAGCTCCCCGAGTTGACCGGCTTGGGGCTCGGGGTGGATGATGGCGTTTACGTGTGGGATCCCGAGAAGAGCGCGGTGACGCTCGCGATGCTCCGCCCCCTCCTGGAGGATCCGCGCGTGCCCAAGTGCGCGCACGACCTGAAGGCGCTGCACCTCGCCTGCTGGCGGGCTGGGTTCAACCTGGGGGGGGCGGAGTTCGACCCGATGGTGGCCGATTACCTCCTCAACCCCGCGCGCAGCTCGCACGCGCTGAACGATGTCACCTTCGACCATCTCGGCTACGAGCTGCCTCCGGAGGATTCGGAGGGCGCGCTCGCGGCGCGCGCCGCGGCGACCTATGCTCTGTGGGGCATTTTGCAGGAGCGGCTGCGCGAGGAGGACCTCGACGGGCTCAACCGCGACCTGGAGGTGCCCCTCATCTCGGTGCTGGCACGCATGGAACGGGAGGGGATCGCGGTCGCCGTGGATCAGCTCCGCGCGCTGGCGGCCCGGCTGAACCAGGAGGCGCAGGCGCTCGAGAAGGAGATCCACGAGCTGGCCGGCATGGAGTTCAACATCGGCTCCACGAAGCAACTCCAGTTCGTGCTCTTCGATAAGCTCGGACTGCCTCCGGAGAAGAAGACGAAGACGGGTTACTCCACCGGGGTGGAGGTACTGGAGAAACTCTCGCACCTTCATCCCATCGCCGGGAAGATCCTGGCCTATCGCGAGCTGACGAAACTGCGCTCGACCTATGCCGAGGCGCTGCCGCGCCTGGCCGATCCTGCGACCGGCCGGGTCCATACCTCCCTCAACCAGGCGGTGGCAGCAACGGGGAGGCTCTCTTCAAGCGAGCCAAACCTGCAGAACATTCCCGTCCGCACCGAGATCGGCCGTGAGATTCGCCGGACGTTCGTCGCGCCGCCGGACAAGCTCCTGGTATCGGCGGACTACTCGCAGATCGAGCTGCGCCTCCTGGCCCACGTGACCGGCGACAAAGAGATGGTGCGTGCCTTCAACGCGGACGAAGATATCCACGTCACGACGGCGAGCGCGCTCTTTGGCGTGCCGGAAGCGGAGGTGACCGGGGAGATGCGCCGGCGGGCAAAGACGGTCAACTTTGCGGTGATCTACGGCATGAGCGAGTTTGGCCTTGCGCGCGACCTGGGCGTCTCCACGCCGGTGGCGCGCGAGTGGATCGCGAACTACTTCGGGCGGTATCCGGGGGTGTTGGAATACAAAGAGAGGATGATCGCGCAGGCACAGCGCGAAGGTTTTGTCACCACGCTGATGGGGCGACGACGCTACCTCCCGGAGATCACCTCGCGGAACCGCAACTTCCGTGAGTTTGCCGAGCGCGCGGCAGTGAACACGCCGATCCAGGGCACCGCGGCCGATATTATCAAGATGGCGATGGTGCAGATCGACGCGTTGCTCCGCGAGGAGGAGTTCCAGACGCGAATGATCCTCCAGGTGCATGACGAGCTCCTCTTCGAGGCGCCACAGGAGGAGAAAGACCGCCTGGTGTCACGGATCCGCGCGATCATGGAGGGCGTCTTGCCGCTTCGGGTTCGCCTGAAGGTAGACATCAGCGCCGGCCCCAACTGGGCCGATATGGAGAAGCTCGCGGCATGAGCTGCGGTCTGCCGGATCTGCGCGGGTGAGGCGTTGCGCCTGGCCTCATCCATCGCCGGCCTCGCCGGCCAGAGCCTTGTCGTGGGCTCCCTTCTCGGCTGGGGTCAGTGCTGATCCGGGATCCAGAGGATCTCGCGCACGCAGAGGCGCGTCCCCGGCGCGCCGGCGAGGATCTGCGCGTGGCCCAGCGCGTCCAGCACCACGGCGACCTCCCGCCCGGGGCCACCGCCCAGCGCTGCCACACGCTCTCCCGGCTGCAGTAGCGCGTGGTCCGTTGCCAGGACGACCGACTTCACCGCGACCTTCATCCCCTCGCCGCCGATGACAGAGACGCCGGCCCAGAAAAGCCCGGCTTCCGCGGGCGTGCAAGCCCGGCTCCCCCCCGTCTCCGGATCGAAGCGGGGCATTCCCGCGGAGCTGCTCCGATAGTCTCGCAAGAGCTGAACCCCGCGATCCAGCAGCTCCTGATGGCGCCCAGGCTCGAGCGTAGGGTAGGGGCGCCCCTCCCAATCGGGTGTATCCGCCACGCAGATCAACCGGCACCCGGTCCCCTCCAGGGCGCGCGCGGCGGTCACGGCGGTGCGTCCGGTCACCGAAGCGATCACCACCGCGTCGATCCCGCCCTTTTGGATGCGGCGCGCGAGCGCCTCTAAGGCGCCCGCGCGTTTCGAGCTATCGCTCACTGGCGCTCTTTTCCCGGGCGGCGCCTCTCCAGTTCTGTGCCCGTATCACCACTTCTCCCAGTGCACCAGGCTATCGAGCGGCTTCTTCGTGACCGACGGCTGCTGCGCGGGGTAGCCCAGGGCGATGAGGGAGACCAGGCGCATCGTGTCGGGCGCTCCGAGCAGGGCAGCGATCTTCGGTGCGTAGGGCTTCTTGTCACCGGCTATCCAGCAGGTGCCCAGGCCGTAGTCCCATGCCGCGAGCAGGAGCGCATAGCTCACGATGGAGCCATCCTCCACGTAGTAGCGGGTATCCTCGCAGAGCACGGCGATGCACGCTGGCGCGGTCGTGAGAAACTTCCCATAGTCGGTGATCTCAGCGATTTGCCGGAGCTTCTCCTTGTCGGTGAGGACGACAAACGACCACGGCTGCACGTTGCGCCCCGAGGGGCTCCAGCGGGCGCATTCGAGGATCTCCTCAATTACCCCGCGCGGCACCGCGCGGTCCTCGTAGGCGCGGATGCTGCGCCGAGTCCTGAGCGCTTCTCGGATCTCCATCACTCCTCCTTCGCTGGGGCCTGCCGCGAGTATCACTGCTTGGGCGGCGTCGGCACCTTCACCAGGTAGTTGGCCATATGGGCTACCTCATCGCCAGAGCGCGCGGTAATGGCGAAGCGCCGCGTCTCCTCGATCCAGGGAGCGGTGATGCGCGTCACCGAGACCGGCTTCCCCCCGAGCAGGATCACGAGGTAGCGCCCGCGCGCCTTCCCGGCGGCGCGTGCCACCCGCTTACAGGTCTCAGGCCGAAAGTAGAGCGCCAACGCCGGGCCCTTCGGCACTCCGTCCTCATAGTGCGTCTCCATGCGGACCTCTTCCAGGTCGGCGCGTGTGGCCAGAGCCTGAGAGTCGAGCGCATAGCGCCGTTTCTCAAAAACTACGCTCTTCCGTCCGTTCGCCGCCTTGGCGCTCGAGACGCTATCGGCCAGATGCACCGCCACGGTGCCGGACATTGGGATGGGGCCGCCGGCCACGCGCCACCCACTGCGCACGCGCGCCGGGGGATAGAACGCCACATTGCCCGGAGGCCGGAAGAGATGTGCCGGAACTGGTGTGTCGAGACTCAGCTTGGTGACTTCGCTGACAACGCGATTTCCCTCCGAGTCCTTCCCCTCGGCACGGATCACGCAGGGGAATCGGCGATCCAGGCTTTCCCAGATGCGAAGCTGCAGCGTTCCCTTCCACCAGTCCTGGCCGTTGCGTGCTTTCCGCGTGCCGTCATACACCGCGCAGCGGATGCCTGCCACGGTGCCGGTGCCCGCGCGCTTCCGCCCCGGAAGCGCGGTGCCTCCAAGTAGCGGCCGAACAATATCCGGCACCACGCGGAGCCCCGCCGGATGCCAGGTGTGTCCCGACTTGCTGCCGTGAGTCCAACGGTACATCGCCTTCCCATCAAAGAGCTGCGTCTCGACGGGGGCATTGCTCTGGCGCGTGACCACGCGACAGCGGTTGGTGGTGAACCACAGCTCCGAAACGGTGGTTACCGTCTTGCCACCCACCGTCTGCTGCGTTGAAGCGACGACATGTCCCGAGCGCGCGGCGACCGACGAGGACGGGGCGCCATCGGCTGGCGCGAGTACCGGGATCAAGAGGCAGAACAGAATGGCTTTGAACAATCGCATGAAGTATCCTCTACAGGGCGCCTGCGTCTCAAGGTGCATGGCACAAACAAAGGGAACCGTCCAACACCATCAGGTTCCGCGATAGGGCAGGATCTCCTGCCGCGAACGGGCGGGCAGCGTGCCCGCTTCGCCAAGGAGGCACACCATCTCCGCCATGGCGATCAGGTCCAGCAGGTTGTGATGCAGGGCGCCGCGAATCCGCGTGGCATCGCCGGTGCGGATGAAGTCGCGGTAGACTTGGCCCATCTGCGCGCCCGGAATATCATCCACCCGTTCCCGGCAACAGAGGTGCCGCTCGATCGTTTGGAGCCGGCAGTTGGGGATGAATCGACGCCAGAAACGGCGCGCGGCGAAGAGCAGATCGAGGTGTGATCGCGGTTCTGGCGGGGGCAGCTGGTGATGGAGACAACGATTCGCGATGTAGGGGACATCGAACGTCTTTCCGTTGAAGGTGACCAGGTGTGGATGATGGCGCAGCAGGTCCTGGGTGGCCTCAAGGACGGCGCGTTCCTCGGAGTAATCACGCGCCAGGAGTTGGCGCAGCCATAGCCCATCTGACTGGAGAGTGAGAACGCCCACGAGAAAGAGTGGCCTGTTCGAGAGGCCCACCGTCTCGATATCCAGGAAAAGCGCGCCCGCGTCGCCCGGCGCTTCCGGGGCGAGTACCTGTGAGAGCACCCGCGAGAGCGCGCGATCCTCATCAAAAGGAAGGTCCACCCCCCGCTCGTGGAGGTAGTAGCCGCCGGATGCGGTCTCCACGACGGCACCTGGCACGAGATGCTCCAGGCTTGGGGGGGCCTCGGGCGGTGGAAGGGGCAAGGCC
>DUUU01000262.1 GCA_012841485.1 Armatimonadota bacterium | reverse complement strand
TGCTGCCGCGGCTGATGGGCCCAGCCCAGCACTACGAGACGCGGCTGTCGGGAACATCGGGGAGCCGTGTCGAGTCGGCGCGGGTCCTCGCCACGCGCTTTCAAGCCAATGAGCACCTGGTCCTCGATCAGGTGCGCGTCGATCTGGCGGATCTCCACTTCAACCGTTCCCGGCGCGAGCTCCTCAGCGTGGGCCAAGCCGACTTCTCTGCCGTCCTCCTCCAGGAGGACCTGAATGCGCAGCTCCACGAGCGGTCCTCACTGGCACGCGGCCTGAAGCTGAGCATCACCCCGGAGGGCGCGCGCCTCCGCGGCAGCGCCGATCTCCCCGGCGTGAAGCTGCCGGTCACCCCCGAGTTTGTCCTGGAGGGCACGCTGAAGATTGATGGCGAGGGCCGCCTGATTCTCGACGCGAGCAAGGTTCGCGTGGTAGGCGTCGAGGTTCCGGAGATCGCCGCCAAGTTATTGGCCTCCCAGGTAAATCCCCTGGTCGATCTCAGCAGCGCGCGCCTGCCGGTCTACTTGCGCACGGTGGAGCCGGATCATGGCGAGCTGCGCTTGACCGGGCGCGCTCGCGTGCGCACCGGCAGCTATGCCGACCTCGATTCCTGAGCGGGCACGCCGCGGGGCACGCCCGCTCAGTAGCGGAGGGCAATCCGGGTTTCAGGAGGGCGGTCCTGAAACCCGGTCTCAAATCAGGGGCTATAGCTCCAGCTGTTCTGCCAGCCAGGCGTAGGCGAGAGCGCGCGGCGACGGGCCGAAGGAGTGCCCGCAGGAGTGGAAGTGCGCGGCAAACTTCCCCTCGGCACCGAGGAGCTTGTAGACACTCTCCACCTGCACGTAGAGCTCCGCAAAGGGCGCGAAGACGGGGAAACAGACATCGTTCCCAACGGCACTGATGTTGAGAAAGGCACGGGGGGCAACGAGAGCCATGATCTCGTGGAACTCCACGGGTGCCTGCCGGCCGGTGTTCCAATACTCGCGAAGCTTCGGGAAATGCACATACCGTCCGGCCTGGTCGCGCGACCAGTTCAATCGGTTCGGATCGGCGGCCCACACCGTCACGCCGCAGCTGGAGACGGCCGCACGGATACGCTCGTCCATGGCAGCGAGGAAGAGGGTGCAGTAGCCCCCGAGTGAGTGGCCGATGCAGCCGATGCGCTCGCCATCCACCTCTGGCAGTGTCTGGAGTAGATCCACACAGAGGCGGTGGTCGTAGATCGCCTTCCCCATGTCGCTCCAACCGGGATGGCGCGCGTAGAGAGGTCCGCTGTCATAGGGCTTCTCGCCGGGCTTCAGGCGCTCGCCCGCGTTGAAATGGTCCGGCACCAGGGTGATGAAGCCACGGCGGGCTAGGTCAACCGCTGTGCCCCTGGAGCCGCCCGGGTGACTCCCTCGCCCGAGGCACGCCTCCTTGGCATCCACCGTGGTGCCATGCAGGCAGAGGACGGCGGGCGCGGGCGCCGAAAGCTCCTCCGGCATCACCAGATAGGCAGGGATGCGGTCGTCCGGCTCGGCGAGGAAGCTCAGCTTTCGGATGCGCAACCCCTCGATGCGCTCTTCGCCATGCCATTGCAGGTCACGATCCTCGGGGGGCGCCACCACGCCCTCGCCCAACAGCTCCGTAAACGCGGCATGGATCGCGGCCCGGCGGCGCGCCCACGCCTCCGGGTCGGCCTTCTGCCACTCATCCTCCAGCAGGTTTGTCAACACGCTCTGCATCATGCGGCTCCATTCCATCTTCTCTCCGGCCAAGCTTCGGCGCCGGGAGGGCGCTCTCCTGCGTCCTGGTGAGCGACACACCGCAGCGTGGGTATCGCGCCTGCCCGAACGCCGCCTGATGCCGCCACGGTGCCATCCCACCCTGACGACCGCAGATGCGGGAAGGGAGAGAGAGGGACGTTTCAGACCGGCTGAGGCCAGGAGTGCATGGAACTGCGAGACGCACTCGCGGGGAGAAGGAGGCTTCGAGGCGTCCGGGGCCTCTGCCGCGCTATAGGGAGCCGTGGGGCGGTTCGCCGGTGCAGCCAGGCCAATGCTGCCGATCCAGGCCGAGGAGGGAGAGGGCACGGCAGACCACGGGGCTAGCGGCGGTCAGCACCAGGCGCCCGCCCTGCCGGCGCAGGGCATCCGCGGCACGCAGGAGCACGACAATACACGCGGAGTCGATGTAGCGCACCTGCGAGAGGTCCACCTTCACCTGGGCGGAGTGATCGTGCATTGCCCGCGCCAGCGCCTCTCGCAGAGGCGCCTGCGCGCAGATGTCCATCTCGCCCTGACACTCCACCACTGCGTTGCCACTCACCCTGACCGCAAAGAGATCCTCCACGCCTACCTCCGCGCACCTCTCCGGGCGATTGGTGAACTCGCCCTGATCTATGCCCAGATCCACCCCGGGCTAACCATCCATTCCAGCGCACGCACGAGGCCGGGTTGCTGCCTCGCGCATGACCCGGAGATGCGCGTTTGGCCCAGGGGATTCCTGGGTAACAGGTAGATGCGCGGCTCCGGTAATGGGCTAACCCATCGCACGGTCGGAATGCCTCCTTTTGCGGAGCCCCCCACCGGAGCCGCACTCTATTTAGAGGCCGGCTCCCTGGCCGGCCGGAACGCGAGCCCCCACGACGTTCAGCGCCTTCCCCTTACCTCGCCGTGAAGGCTCCCCTTCCCCAGAGCAAATCACGTGCCGAATCGTCCCCCGCGCATCCAGGCCAGGGGCCACCAGAACATTCTGTCGGCTTGCTTGGCAGCGTCCCGAGTGCTATAATCGCCACATATAGGGCGTGCTGCCAGGGCGCCCCCCAACATAGGGGTCTAGCGCGGCACCATCGCGGCCCGGCCGTCAGAGGCGCGCAGGGCCAAGCCTGCCATGACGAACGGGCCCCCGTGTTCGCGGCGATGCCACGGTGGGTACGTTCAAAACGCTCAGAGAGGATCGGCTTTGATGTCGGGCGCTGACTTTGTTCACCTGCACAACCACACCGAGTTCTCGCTCCTGGATGGAGCCTGTCGCGTCAAGGACCTCGTCGGGCGCGTGGCAGAGCTCGGCATGCCCGCCGTGGCGCTGACCGATCACGGCGTGATGTATGGCGCGGTGGAGTTCTACGACACCTGTAAAAAGGCAGGTGTGAAGCCGATCCTTGGGTGCGAGGTGTATATGGCCCCGCGCGGGCGTGCGGACCGCGATCCGGTGCTCGACCGGGAGCAGTACCACCTCGTTCTTCTGGCGGAGAACCTGACCGGCTACCAGAACCTGATGAAGCTGGTGAGCATGGCATCGCTCGAGGGCTACTACTATAAGCCGAGAGTAGACCGCGAGATCCTCGCGGCGCACAGCGAGGGGCTGATCGCGTCCAGTGCCTGCCTGGGTGGCGAGCTTCCCTCGCACCTCCTCGCCGGCAACATGCAGAAGGCACGCGAACTGGCCGGGTGGATGGCGGAGGTCTTCCCGGGCCGCTACTATCTGGAGCTCCAGGATCATGGCATCCCCGAGCAGCGCACGGCCAACGAGGGGATCTTGCAGATCGCGCGCGAGCTAGACCTTCCCCTCATCGTCACCAACGATCTCCACTACTTGCGCAAGGAAGACGCGCAGGCGCACGACGTTCTCCTGTGCATCCAGACGAACACGACCGTCGATGATGAAAAGCGGATGCGCTTCCATGCCCCGGAGTTCTACCTGAAGGACGCGGAGGAGATGGCCCGCCTCTTCCCCGATCACCCCGAGGCGATGCGCAACACCATCGAGATCGCCGAGCGCTGCAACGTTGAGCTCACCTTTCAGCAGGTGCTCCCGCACTATGAGGTGCCCCCCGGCTACACCTACGAGAGCTACCTGGAGAAGCTGTGCCGCGACAACATCCCGCGTCGCTATCGCGAATTCACGCCGGAGATGGAAGCCCGCCTCCGCTTCGAGTTGGACGTCATCCAGTCGAAGGGCTTCTCCGCCTACTTCCTCATCGTGAACGACTTCGTGCACTTCGCGCGCAGCAGGGGCATCCTCGCCCAGGCGAGAGGATCCGCCGCCGGCTGCATGGTGACCTACCTCCTCGGCATCTCGAGCATCGATCCGATTGAAAACGACCTGATGTTCGAGCGCTTCCTCCGTATTGACGGCAAGAAGATGCCGGATATCGACGTGGACTTCGAGGATCTCCGCCGCGATGAGGTGTTGCAGTATGTGGTAGAGAAGTATGGCGCCGATTGCGTCGCCCAGATCATCACCTTCGGGACGCTGGGCCCCAAAGCCGCCGTGCGCGATGCGGCGCGCGCCCTCCAGGTGCCCCGCTCGGACGTGGACCGCATCTGCAAGCTGATCCCCACCATGCCCAGCTCGCCCCCGCTGCGCCACTTCCTGGAGACGATTCCAGAGCTGCGCAGTGAGTACGAGTCCGACCCGCAGATCCGCAACCTCTTCGATACGGCGCAGGGCATCGAGGGACTCAGCCGGCACGCTTCCACCCATGCCGCGGGCGTCGTCATCTCCAAGGAGCCACTCACCAACGTCGTTCCCCTCCAGCGCACCGGCGACTCGCCCATCCCCACCACCCAGTTCGACTTCCGCGTGGTGGAAGAGGTGGGCCTCCTGAAGATGGACTTCCTCGGTCTCTCCTACCTCACCGTTGTCAGCAAGGCGCTCCACTTGATCGAGGAGACGACGGGCAAGAAGCTCACGCTCGACCAGATCCCCCTCGATGACGAGCGCACCTACCAGATGCTGGGGAACGGCGACGCCATGGGCGTCTTCCAGGTGGAAAGCTCCGGAATGCGCCAGCTCTTGCGCGACCTGAAGCCGCGCGCCTTCAAGGATGTCGCCCCCCTCATCGCGCTCTACCGCCCGGGCCCGCTGCAGAGCGGCATGGTCCAGGATTTCATCGCGCGCCGGCATGGCCGTGCCAAGGTGGAGTACCCCCACCCCATGCTCGAGCCGGTCCTCAAGGACACCTACGGCATCCTGCTCTATCAGGAACAGGTGATGAAGATCGCCATGGTGATGGGACGCTTCAGCGCCGTTCAGGCCGAGGCCCTCATGAAGGCGATGAGCAAGAAGAAGCAGGATGTGATGGACAAGAACCGCCCCCTCTTCATCGAGGGCGCGGAAGCCCAGGGGGTGCCCAAGAAAACAGCCGAGCACATCTACGAGTTGATGGCAAACTTTGCCAAGTACGGCTTCAATAAGAGCCACTCGGCAGCCTACGCCCTCCTCATGTATCAGACGGCTTACCTGAAGTGCAACTACCCGGTGCAGTACCTCGCCGCCCTGATGACGGCGTTCATGGAGAACAAGGACAAAGTCGTCACCTACGTGGATGAGTGCCGGCACTTCGGGATTCCGGTGCTCCCGCCGGACATCAACAAGAGCCAGGCCGATTTCTCGGTCGAGGCCATCGAGCCAGAAGAGGGGGCGACGGATGCCCTGGATCCGCGTTACGCGGTGCGCTTCGGGCTGGCCGCCATCAAGAACGTGGGCCGAGGCGTGATCGAGCAGATCATCGCCGAGCGCGCCAACGGCCCCTTCCGCTCGCTGCACGAGTTCTGCACGCGCATCGGCGGATCCGGGGCGCTCAACCGGGCCACCATCGAATGCCTGATCCGCGCAGGCGCGTTCGATAGCACCGGCGTTCGCCGCGCCCAGCTCATCGCCGCGCTCGACCAGGCAATCGCCCAGGGGCAGCGCGCGCGCAAGGAACGAGAGGTCGGTCAGTTCTCTATGCTGGACCTGCTGGCCGACGATGCAGGGCAGCCCGAGGCATCTCCCGAGGAATCCCTGCCGGATGTGCCCGAGTTCTCGCGCGAGGAGCTTCTCTCCGCCGAACGGGATCTGCTCGGCTTCTACCTCACGGATCACCCGGTGATGGAGTATCGCCCTGCACTCCAGCGGATGCGGGTGCTCACTACCCAAGAAGTTGCCGAACGCGAGGATAAAGAGGTCGTCCGCGTTGGAGGCATCATCTCGCGAATCCGCCGCCTCAACACACGCAAGGGCGATCCGATGATGGTGATCGGCCTGGAGGACTGGCTCGGCACCATCGAGGTGATCATCTGGCCGAACGTGCTCCAGGAGTACGCCCCCCACTTGCAGCCGGAGAGGGTCGTTGTCATCGAGGGGAAGGTGAGCAGCAAGGACTCCGGCAAGGAGGAGAGCGGCGAGGAGGAGGCGCCCTCTCGCGGCCAGGTGGAGATCATTGCGGAGAGCGTCCGGCCCGTGCGCAAGCCGGCGGATGGTGGCGAGGCCGGGCTCCATGCCCCCGCGAATGGCAACGGCCATCACCCCGCTAACGGCTATCGCAACGGCTCCAGGGGAAACGGCGCTAACGGCATCTCCTCCACCCATCCAGGCGGCGAGCCAGACACCGTCGTGCCGGATGAGCCCGAACCGCCCCAGGGCGACCCGGTGATCATCCAGGTGCCCCGAGCACACATGCGCGCGCGCTTCCTGCGCGAGCTTCGGAGCGCGCTGCAGGCGCATCCCGGCGACCGGCGTCTCCTGCTCCAGTTGGAGGTGACCCCGGGAGATCGCTATACCATCGAGTGTCAGGGACTTGGCATCCGGCCGGCTCCGGAGCTGGTCCAGCGCGTGCATGAACTCCTTGGCCCAGGGTGTCTGCTAGGCATTTAGAGGCGGGGGCGGCTAGTTCGGATCAGCGGCAGGGCATCGTCCGGCGAGCGCGAAATGTGCGTGTGAGCCTGTGGCATCGGTGCCGCAAGCCTCGACAACAGATCACCCAGGGGAGAGAACAATGCCACTCATAGATCTGCCGTTGGCGCAACTGCGCGAGTACAAGGGCCGCAACCCGCGGCCGGCCGATATGGAGGCGTATTGGGACAAGGCGCTGGCAGAGATGCGAGCGATTGATCCCCGCGTGGAGCTAGAGCCCTACCCGCTGAAGACGCATCACGCTGAGTGCTACCACCTCTGGTTCACTGGCGTGGGTGGCGCGCGGATCCATGCCAAGTACCTCCGCCCAAAGAACGTCCCCAAGCCACACCCGGCCGTGCTCTTCTTCCACGGCTACTCCGGGAACAGCGGCGAATGGTCCGACAAACTCGCCTACGTCTCGCAGGGCTACTCCGTGGCCGCGCTCGACGTGCGGGGCCAGGGAGGACTCTCGGAGGATCCTGGGGGCGTCAAGGGGAATACACTGCGCGGGCACATCATCCGAGGCCTGGACGACGCCCCGGAAAAGCTCTTCTTCCGGCAGGTCTACCTCGACTGCGCCCAACTTGCCCGGATCGTCATGGCGATGCCGGAAGTGGACGCGAAGCGAGTCGGCGCCACCGGCGGCTCGCAGGGCGGAGGCCTCACGCTCGCCTGCGCTGCGCTCGAACCCGGGATCAAGCGGGCTGCGCCGGTCTTTCCCTTCCTCTGCGACTACCAGCGCGTCTGGGAGATGGACCTCGCCGTCGCCGCCTATGAGGAGCTGAAGACCTACTTCCGGCTCTTCG
>DUUU01000261.1 GCA_012841485.1 Armatimonadota bacterium | reverse complement strand
GGCTCCTCGCACAGGAGGTGCCCGGTAGAAGCGATGCCGTGTGCCGCGCACCATGCCTGGACCGGCTTCAGGAAACCCTCCGCGTAGAGCGCGCCAAGGGTAGAGAAGTAGTCGCAGCGGACGCGCGCCGCGCCCGGCACCGCGGCCACCAGCGCCGGAAGGTGCTCGCGCAGGTCGTAGCCGCATCGGACCTGAAACTCTCGGGGAAGACGGGGCGACCAGGGCAGCGCGCGCGGATCGCGCACGTCCCAGATGCTGATGAGCGTCGCCTCATCCATGAAGATGCCGGGCACGCACCGTCCAAAATGCTCGCCCACGGCCTCGGCATAGCGGTCGTGCGTGAGGTGGAGGAAGCGCCCGGTGGCCTCCGGGTTGAGGAGATCGACGTAGCCCCCATCCCCCACGGTGAAGACGCAGACGCGCCAGCGCCCATCCGGCGGGTCGAAGTGGATGCGGCCATCGTCACCGGGCGAGAGCGGCACGGCATCGCCGGATGCCTCTCCCTCCGGATCCATGGGGATCGCCCATGCGCCAAGGAGTTCCCCCTCGGGCAAGAGCGTGACGCTCGCCTGCTCGGCGAGAGCGTCGCGCACCTGCAGGTAGCGGGCGCGGTACTCCGGGTGGCCCGCGGTGACGGCGCCGCCCGCCGTGCCGCTGGGCCAGTTGTCCTCGTCGTAGAGCCAGAGCTGGAAGCCGCACGCGGCGGCCTCCTCGACCGAGGCGCGGACCAGCGAGAACCATTCGGGGGAGAGGTAAGGGGTTTGTAGGCCATGCCGGGCATGCAGAAACGCGCCCGAGCAGCCCTTCTCGGCCATCTCGCGCACCTGGCGGCGCACTTCGGCCCCCTCCATCTCGGCATTCCAGAACCAGAACGGCACGGGCCCGTACCCCGGCGGCGGATTGAGAAACTCGCTGGGCGCAGGCAACTCCTCCGGAAGCGACCGGATGGCGGTTGGCCTCAAGCTGACTGCTCTTGGAAGCATGGCGTCTCGTGAAGCGTGAGAAGTGAATCGCACTCCGTAATCGCCTGGCGCTCGGTCCAGGCGGATACCGCCGCGTCGGCATCACCCACACACCCGCCGGCCGCGGAGCACGCGTTATGGAGTACCTTCTGTAAGATCGCTCCCGCTTCCTGCCAGCGATTGCTCCTGCGGGCCAGCCTCCAGGGCGGTGGCGACTCCGGTATGCCCAAACCCACCCGCGCCGCGCTCCGTTGCCGGAAGATCCTGAACCGGCTCCCAGGCAATCCGCGCGACGGGCGCCAGCACCATCTGCGCGATCCGGTCGCCCCGGTGCAGGGTGAACGGCTCTTGCCCGAGGTTGGCGAGGATGACGCAGATCTCCCCCCGGTAGTCCGCGTCGATCGTTCCGGGCGAGTTGAGGCAGGTGATGCCATGGCGGATCGCCAGCCCGCTGCGCGGACGGATCTGGATCTCATATCCCGGGGGGATCGCGACGGCGATGCCGGTGGGTACGAGAGAGCGCGCGCCCGGCGCAAGGAACAGGTCGCTGTCGATGGCCGCCAGAAGATCGGCACCGGCCGCGTGCTCCGTGGCGTAGTCCGGAAGTGGCAGGCCCTCTCCGTGCGGCAGGCGAAGCACGGGAACCCGGATCATGCCCGCTCGATCTTCACGCGCTCGCCGCTACGCACCTTCTTGAACACCTTGGGATCGCCAGTGACCTTGCCGAAGACGCTGACGGCGCTGGCAGGGCGGATCTCTTTGCCTCGGCTCATGGGCGTGGGGCCAAAGAAGATGCAAAAGGCGCTTCCGGGAGGCCAGTAGCCCAGGTCACCCAGGTCAACGACTTCCTGGCCATCCCGCTCCTCCACCTGCACCGGGATCGAGAAGTAGATCTCGTCCCCCCAGGTGCTGCCCGCGGCCTCCAGGGGCAGAGCGTCCCAGATGGCGTCCGCGGTGGGGTTATCCAATAGAGTCGCGCGCGCGCTAACGGCGCCCGCAGTGATCACGATCTCTCGTGCCATTCTTCCCTCCGGGCCCATTGTATCCCGAGGAGCCACCGCGTGTCAAGCAGGCGGCGTGACGCACGTGGGGCCGGCGCGCATCGATACCGCGGATGGGCCAAGCCGGGCTGGCAGGGCGAACAGTGAACATTCGCCCTGTTCCGGCATTCCCCCGGATCTCGCGCCCCGTCCGGGGGCAACCGCGCCCCCCGCGCGGTAGCGCCCCTTCCCTGGGGCCAGCGAGGGGCTGGCAGGTAGGCAATGGGCCGGGGGGGGTTAGGCGCCGGACGCGCCAGCGCCGGTAGTTCGGACTCATCCCAGAATCCAGGCGGCTACCACTGCTTGTAGTAGGGGGAATTGTTGCCGCCGTTCCACAGTACCTCCGGCTTGATCCACTTCGTGTGCCCGTCCGCGAAGGCGACGTTCACGCCCTCTGAGTGCCGGCCATACGGGGCGTTCACCCCCCACTGAATCCCGGCAGCATTCGTTGCAGGCGTCTT
>DUUU01000020.1 GCA_012841485.1 Armatimonadota bacterium | reverse complement strand
TCCCCATGCCGCCTCAATCCGAGATCTCCTGGGTGGAGGTCTATGGGTTGATGGAAGCCGATCCAGCGAAGGTCCACGGAAACGATTGGCAACAGGCGCGCGACGCGGTGGAGGAGCGCCTGGAGGCAATGCTCCCCGACGAGCGCGTGCGCGCGGAGTGGGCGCGTGTCCAGCCGGCGCTGGAAGCGCCTCCCGACGAGATTCTGAGCCGCGGCTCCGGCTGGGGGGCGCTCGAACGGCTCCGGCGCGCGCGTGCCGGCGAGACGGCGTCTTTTCCGAAGGCGATCCCCTTCGACGATGCCTCTCTGGGCGAGGATCAGGTACCCTGGCTCGCGCTCTTGGAGGAGGGCGCGCTGCCAGCCGGGGATCCGGGCAAGACCCCAGGGGCATGGCTCGTCCAGGATGAGTGGCGCGCGCTCCTGGATGAAGCCGTGACTGCCGGCCGCGGGGACCATTGGCTCTCATGGCTCCACCTGGGGGTGATGCGTTATAGCACCGGCGAAGTGGAGGCCGCCCGGCAGGCATGGGAGCGCTCGCTTGCGCTGGCGCCCTCGGCATGGGCGCTGCGTTGTTTGGCCGTTCTAGCAGCCCACGAGAAGCGAGCAGGGGACGCTGCCGACCTCTGGTTCCAGGCGCACGCGCTGGCGCCGGAGTGCCGGCCGCTTGCCGTGGAGTGCTGCCAGGCGCTCATCGAAGCCGGCCGACCGGCGGAGGCGCTGTCGCTGGTGGACCGGCTCTCTCCCGAACTCCGCGGGCATGGGCGCGTCCGCCTTCTGGAAGCTCGCGCTGCCCTGGATGCCGGTGAGCTCGACCGCGTCGAGTCAATCCTTCTCGGAGGCATTGAGGTGCCCGACATGCGTGAGGGGGAGGTGGCGCTCTCCGATCTCTGGTACCGACTGCAAGAGCGACGCATTGCCGCCGCCGAGGGGGTGCCGATCGATGACGCTCTCAAAGAGCGCGTGCGCCGCGAATGCCCGCCGCCGCGACAGATCGATTTTCGCATGGCGGGATGATGGCTCCCCGAGAGGTGACGCGCTGCTGGCAGCAACTCGCCTAACCCCCGGCCCCTTCCCTGCCTTCCGGCCCCGCGCCGGCCGCAGGGAAGGGGGGCTACCGCGGGCGACTCGCGGAGTCACCCCAAAGGGAACGGATGGCCCAAGGAGCCCAACCCCTCCCTCCGTGTCTGTCGCCTTCATCCGCGGTCTCGGCCTTTTTCAGCGCCTGAGATTCCGAGATAAGGAATCCGAAGCCTCGGAGGCAGCGCGCAACCCGGCGCGCGGAGCTTCGAGCTCCGCGCGTGAGGGCGGCCCTCTCCTGATGTCGGAATCTCAGTTTTTCGGCGCCTCCCTGCTTGACGTCATGGCTTTGACGCGGTATCCTAATCTACTAGTCATTCGATTCGCCCGGCCAATGGAATGAGGGCACGCTCAGTGCGTTGGGGCAGGATACGGGGCTGCTCCGGATTGCGGCATGGCCGCCGTGCGGAACAGTCACGATGCGGAAGGATCGGTTTTGCGGAGAGTTTTGCGTGCGGCGCACTTTACTGACATCGTTCGGTGGTCCTGGAATCGGGGGGGCGTCTATTCGAGGGGATTTCATCTTTTCTCCCGGGGCTTGACGGAAGTGGATTCGGTCGGGCCCCAGCATGCCGTTGTGCGCGTGATGCCGCAGGGCAAGCCGATCCAGACCGTCGAAATCGTGCTGGATGAGAACGGGATCGGGGCGCTGTGTACCTGTGGCCGGTGCGGGGGCGACCCGTGCGAGCATGCGATCGCGGCGTCCCATGCTCTGGAAGGGTATCTGTTAGCACACCCGATCCGGCTCTGGCAGGATGTGCTCTCGCAGGCGATTGAGGCGAGGAAGCCGTCCGCTTCTTCCGCTGCGCGGGGCCTCCTCGTGTTCGGCATAGGGGGCCAGGGCTATCGTTTCCGGGTTCGGCCCTTCTTGATCTCAGCGCGGGTGCTGCCCGATGAGCTGCCCGAGGCGCCGGCAGAGCTAGCTCGGTTTCTCTATGATGTCCGGCTGCATCGGAGAGCCCGAGAGGTCCATTCCCGCAGTGATTTCGGCGGCATCCGCAACGCTTCGTCCGATCTGGTTGCCGCGACGGCGCTCCTGACAGCCGGTTCCTTCTATTACCACGAAGAGTCGGCCATCAAGATGGCTGCGCCGCTCCTGGCCGCTTGCCCCGTCTTCCGCATCGATATGGACGGCGAGCTGGGAGCTCCCATCGAGGTCGATTCAGAGAAGGCGCGCCTGGTAGTCATCTCGGAGCGAGTCCCCGAGGGCGTGCGCCTCTCGCTGGCTGTCAGGCGGCACGGGCGCTCGGAGACCGAACCCCTCCGCGATGCCCAGATCGTGGCTCGGTCGCCCACCTGGCTCCTGAGTGATACGGCGCTCTTTTCCATCTCCCAGCCAGTGGAGCTGGTACAGGCCTTTCTCTCGGACGATGGCTTGACTATCCCCGAGGATGAGATCGCGGAGTTCACCAAGGAGTACCTCATTCCCCTGGCCGAGCAAGTGGAGACGGCGGGACACTTTGGAATCTCGCGCGAAGTGCGCGAGGCCGCGGTGAAACGCGTCTACCTTCAGGAGGGGGAAGAGGGCTTGGTGGCGCGCCTCGCCTTCGGCTACGCCGATATCGAACTCGCCTTTGCGCCGCACGCGCCCGAGTATAGCGTGTCTCTTCGCCCGGATGGCAGCCTGGCGCGCGTGTGCCGCCAGCCCGAGGTGGAGGACGCTGCCTGGAGGGCGATGAGTGGCTTCGGGCTCAAGCGCGCAGCCACGCCCGGTGAGTTTATGCTCCGCAAAGGCGTGACGGCCGTAGACTTCCTCATCCATCAGATCCCCAGGCTGGTCGAGGCGGGCTATCAGATCTTCGGAGAGGAAGCGATCACCTCCGTGCGCGTCAACCGCGCGCGGCCCTTGCTCTCGCTCTCTGTCTCCTCCGGGATCGACTGGTTCGACCTCGAGGCGGTGGTGAAGTTCGGCGAGCTGGATGCCTCCTGGAAGGACGTCGCCAAGGCGATCCGGCGCCGCGAACGCTACATCAAGCTGGCGGATGGCTCGGTAGGCATGCTTCCCGCAGACTGGATCGAGCGTTACCGCCGTCTCCTTGGCCTCGTGGGCGATGAGGCCGGGAAGATGCGCGTGGGCTCGCACCAGGTTACCGTGCTTGATGAGCTGTTGCGCGATGCGGATGACCCGCGCGTCGATGATGAGTTCCGCCGCCGCTGCGAGCGGTTGCGCGACCTGACGCGGATCGAGAGCCAGCCCGTTCCCAGTGGCTTCCGCGGCGAGCTGCGCGCCTACCAAAAGGCGGGCTTCGATTGGCTCCATTGCCTCCATGAGTACGGGCTCGGGGGATGCCTGGCGGACGACATGGGCACCGGCAAGACGATCCAGGCGCTTGCGCTTCTCCAGTCGCTGAAGGAGCGGGGGGAGGCGACGGCGCCCTCCCTGATCGTGATGCCGCGCTCGCTCCTCTTCAACTGGCAACGCGAGGCCGCCCGTTTCACTCCTGAACTGCGCACCCTCATCTATGCCGATGGCCAGCGCGACCAGACGCTCGCGGAACTGAGCGAATACGATGTGATCCTGACGACCTATGGAGTGATGCTGCGCGATATCGAGGCGCTCAGCAGCTACCGGTTCCACTACGCCATCCTCGATGAGTCGCAGGCGATCAAGAACCCGCTGTCGCAGACGGCGCGCGCGGCCCGGCGCCTCCAGGCGGATCACCGGTTGGCGCTCACCGGCACGCCGGTGGAGAACACTACCCTGGAGCTTTGGTCGCAGTTCGCCTTCCTCAACCCGGGCCTGTTGGGGAGTCTGGAGTTCTTCCGCAAAGAGTTCGCCCTGCCGATTGAGAATCAGCGCAACGAGGAGACCGCCAGCCTCTTGCGGCGCCTCGTTTTCCCGTTCATCTTGCGGCGCACCAAAGCGCAGATCGCAACCGACCTCCCGCCGCGCACCGAGCGCGTCGTCTACTGCGAGATGGAGCCGGCGCAGAGAAAAGCCTACGAGCGCTTCCGCGACTATTACCGCGCCACCCTTCTCGGGCTCATCGAGGAAGAGGGGATGGATCGGGCGCGCATGAAGGTTCTGGAAGGCCTGCTCCGGCTGCGGCAGGTGTGCAACCACCCCCGGCTGGTAGACTCCAGCTTCCGTGGCTCCTCTGGCAAGTTTAGCGAGCTCCTGGAGCTCCTGGAGACGCTGCGCGCCGAAGGACATAAGGCGCTCGTCTTCTCGCAGTTCACCCAGATGCTCCAGCTCGTCGCGGAGGCGCTCGAATCACGCGAGGTGCCCTACACCTACCTGGATGGCAGCACGCGCGACCGGTCGGCGCGCGTGGATGAGTTTCAGACGAACCCCGATATACCGTTCTTTCTGATAAGCCTGAAGGCGGGTGGATTCGGGCTGAACCTGACCGCCGCCGACTATGTGATCCATATCGACCCATGGTGGAACCCGGCGGTCGAGATGCAGGCCGCCGACCGCGCGCACCGCATCGGGCAGGAGAAGCCCGTCTTCGTCTACCGCCTCATCATGGCCGACTCGGTGGAGGAGAAGGTTCTGCAGCTCCAGGAGGCCAAACGGGGCCTGGTGGCCCAGCTGATCCAGGAGGAGTCGGGCATCTTCAAATCGCTAGACCGCCATGACGTCGAGGTTCTCTTCAGCTAGCACGGGGTGGAAGGTACAACAAGACGAACGCTGCGAGCGTTAGATTCGTGAATGTCGAGGTTCTCTTCAGCGAGTTCGCGATGTGAAACGGAGGCGCACCATCGGAACCAACGACAGCGAACACCCCAAACTTCGCCCGCTCGATATCCGGCCGGTCATGCATGAGGGGCAGCCTCTGCTTCTGCTTCGAGACCCGTTGGAGTTGAGCGGGAAGGCCGTGTTTATCCCGCGGGATGTGGCGCCGATCCTGGCGCTGTGCGACGGCACGCGCGATGTGGCCGGGCTCGCGGCGGCGATCTCCATCCGCTATGGATGGCAGCTCCCGCTCCACTTGCTGAGCGATCTGGTCGAAGCCCTGGATGACGCCCTGCTCCTGGACAATGAGCGCTATGCCCGGGTCCGCGCGGCCGCCGTCTCCGAATTCCGCAGCGAGCCTTTCCGGCGTCCCAGCCTGGCCGGTCTCTCCTATCCCGCGGATCCTGAGGAGCTGCGCGCCCTTCTGCACGGCTTCGAGCAGGAAGCCGGAGCGGCGCCGGCGGCCCCTGGCGTGCGCGGGCTCATCTCGCCACACATCGATTACGAGCGCGGCGGCGCGGTCTACGCCCGCGTGTGGGCAGAGGCGGCCGAAGCGGTGCGCGCCGCGGACCTGGTGATCCTCCTCGGCACGGATCATCACGGCGGGGAAGGAGAGGTGACGCTGACGCGGCAGAGCTATGCCACCCCCTTCGGCGTGCTCCCCACCTGCACCACCGTGGTCGATGCCCTCGCTGCGGCCATCGGGGAGGACGCGCTCTTTGCCGGCGAGCTGTTTCACCGCGATGAGCACTCCATCGAGCTGGCGGCCGTCTGGCTCCACTACATCCGAGGGGGCGAAGCGTGCGAGCTGCTTCCTGTGCTGTGCGGCCCGTTGCGCCATCGCCAGGAGGGCGGGGAAGCCTCGGTTATTCCCCGCTTCCTCGAGGTGGTGGCAGAAAGCACGCGCGACCGGCGGGTGGTCGTGGTCGCGGCGGCCGACCTGGCGCATGTTGGCCCTGCTTTCGGAGGCGCGCCGCTCGATGCCCTCGGCAAGGAACGCCTGCGGAGCGCCGATGAAGCCCTGCTGGCGCGCGTGTGCGCGGGCGACGCGGAGGGGTTCCTCGAAGCCATCGAGCGGAGCG
>DUUU01000260.1 GCA_012841485.1 Armatimonadota bacterium | reverse complement strand
TGAACGCGCCCGCGTCCAGCGCGGGCGGATCCACTGACTGAATCATCTGAAGGGCGCGCGGCTGAACGCCCGCCCGATCAGGCGACGCATTCAGCCGCGCGTTCTGCTTAGAGAAGCGCGTCCAGGGTGATTTCGAAGAGAGCGCAGGGCATGGTGATGCCCCACTTCTCCAACACCTCGGGATGGACCTCGCCGATGAAGCCGACGGACTTCCCTCCCACGAGAATCTCGCCGGCGCGCCCAGGAATGAAGGTGCCACGCGCCACCGGGGCGAGCTCGTAGGCCCGGTCCAGGTAGTAGAAGAGGCCATCGAGGTAGGAGTGCGCCTCGGAGAAGCTGGCCGTGGAGTGGGCGATGAGGGCAGCCAGGCGCACTTCGGTGCGGCTCTTCAGGTCGGCGGTCTCATCATAGACCTGCACCTCGCCCAGCTCGAACACCCGGTGCGGATAGGTGGCCCGCGAGCTGATTCCCTCCATGCGCAACAGCGAAGGCACCAGCGTGTTGCGCAGCACCGCGTACAGCTCCGACATGACGTTGGCGATCTCGACTACGCGCTCGTCCGGCAGGCCGACGCGTTCCGTACAGTCTGCTTTGGCCGTCAGCACGTTCGTCATGATCTCGACGAAGCCCAGGCCGACGACGATACCGCGCACGTGCGCCGCGAACTGCTCGATGGCGGTCAGCTCGCCAACAGTGTAATCCGAGGGCATCTCCAGCTCGAAGCTGTTGTAGCCGGCGCTGATCAGGTAATCCTCGATAGCATCCACCGGGTGCATGTAATCGCGCCGGTAGGGCGGAAGCGTCACGCGCAGCCCATCCGCTTCCCGCGTCACCCCGACGCCATAGGCGGTCAGCTTCGTGGCCACCTCGTCCAGGGGCACCTCCTGGCCCAACACCCGCGCCATCTCGCCGGCGGTCACGAGCGTCGAGTCGCCGAAATCGTACGGCGTCACCACCTCACGCCCGAACGGCGTGTCGTAGGGATAAACGCAGCGTACCGGAGAGACCTGGCCGCCCCGGTCCACCGCGTTGGCGGCGAGGATGTTGCACGCCAGGAGCACTTGGCGCATCTCGGTGCCCGTGATCTCGATCAGGAGGTAGTCGTCGCCGACCTTCACCTCGCCAAGGGTGCGGCTGTTGATGATCGGCGGGAAGGAGAGGATCTCCTCGTTGGCATCGATCAGCAGCGGGTAACGGGCCTTTCCCTCCAGGGTATAGCCATACTCGATCCCCTTGGGGTGGCGCTCCAGGATCTCGCGCAGCGTCAGCGGCTCGTCGAAGCCGAGCGGCACGAAAGCCGTGCTCCCGGGGTCGGTATCGGCATAGCGCACCGGCCACGAGATGCGCGCGGCACGGTACGTCCCCACGGAGACGGCGGCACGCTTGTTCCCAAAGTTCTCCGAGAGCTTCTCCTGGCTCTGGATGAGCTGGCGTAGTCCCTCGTCATCGATGGTGATCCCCTTCACCAGGAAGGCGGCGATGTAGGGGCGCACATCCTGAAGAGCGGGGCTCACATGGATGACGGCCTCGGCGCCCGCCGCAACCGCGGGGGCCTCCTTGGGAGAGACAAAGCAAGTGTAGGGGCGCGACTTCCCCTCCTCGTGGACGCGGATCTGCCGGGCCAACCCCTCGGCCGACCAGAGATCGGGGCGGTTGGTGTCGTTGAACTCAATGGTCAGCTCGCCATCCTCGTCGCGCTTCAACTCCGCCTTGGCCAGCGGCATTCGCTCTTCCAGCTCCGAGAGCGATATCTCCCTGCCGATGAGGGCCTGCAAATCATGCAAGTGCGCTGTTATTGTCGGCATCTATTCTATTCCAATCACACTCTAACCTCGCAGGTTCCATGCTGGAACCCCACAGGCTCTGGCCGTGGGAGGATGTCAGGGGTTGAACTTCCGCGTGCGCACCAGGTCGAGATCCGCCGAGAAGAGGTCGCGAATATCGTGCAAACCCAGGGCCAGCATCGCCATTCGATCGATGCCCAGGCCCCAGGCAATCACCGGCTCGCTCACTCCCAGTGGCTCGGTCACCTCGGGGCGGAAGAGGCCGGCGCCGCCCAGCTCCATCCACCCGAGCGTCGGATGCTTCGCGTGCATCTCGACCGAAGGCTCGGTGAAGGGGAAGTAGGCCGGCGTGAAGACCACCTCGGTGGCGCGGGCAATCTCCTCCGCGAACAGCTTCAGCAGGCCCAGGAGCGTGCGGAAGCTCACGCTCTCGCTCACCACGATTCCCTCGACCTGGAAGAAATCGCTGGCATGCGTGGCATCCACCTGGTCATAGCGGAAGCAGCGCGCGACGGCGAAGTACTTGCCCGGAATGCACGCGCCGGCCGCGAGCGTGCGCGCTGAAAGAGCGGTGCCCTGGGAGCGCAAGACGAGGCGCCGGCTGCGCTGCAAGTCAAACCGATACTCCCAGCCGCGCGAACCGGTATCGCCGCCATTCTCATGCGCCTGGGCCACACGGCTGGCGAACGGCTCCAGCACCGGGTCGGAGTATTCCGGCTCCTTCACGAAGTAGACATCATGCACATTGCGCGCGGGATGGAACTGCGGCATGTAGAGCGCGTCCATATCCCAGAACTCGTTTTCGACCAGGGACCCGCGCACCTCGGTAAAGCCCATCGCCACGAGCTTGGAACGCACGAAGTGGAGAAACTCGGCGTAGGAGTTGAACTTGCCCCCGAGGGCGCGCGGCGGGTTCAGGCCAATATAGTAGGGCCGAAAGCGCACCTGACGCCACGAGCCATCCTGGAGCATCGCAGGGGTGAGCTGCGAGACCTCCTCGCGGTAGCCGCGCTCGGAAAGCAGCCGGGCGAGCGCCTTCCCCTCATCGGTGAGCGCGTACTGGCGGTGGCGGCGCACATCAATCGAGACCAGGCCCTTCCCCTTGCGCTTTCCGCCGGCCATCTCCTGGAGGCGCTGTTGCTCCTCCTCGGTAAAGCTCTCGAGCGGCGCGGGCTGGCGCTCCTGCACGGCGCGCAGAATGTCTCGCCCTTGGGCGACCGCTTCCGGCTCGGCCGTGTCCGGCGCCGAAACGACGCCGCCAGGGCCGATGGTGATCGCGCCCGTGGCACGCAGCATTCCGATGGCGCCGCTCTGCTCCTCCTTCTCGATCTCGGCGGCCGCGATCAGCGCCGGCATCGCCGTGGGGCCTGCCGCGCGCAGATGGCGCCAGATCCGCTCTTCGGGCGTTCCGCGCTCGGCATAGCTCTCCCCCGTCTCCGTGAGGCGCACCTCACGCCGCGTCTCCTCCGAAACGACGCAGACCAACTCCTTGCTCAGCAGCCAACCCAGCGCGGTGCGCGCCTGCGCTTCCTGCATTTCGGCCGCTTCCGCGAGCATCTCTTCGTCCACCTGCTCGCGCGAGCCCAGCACCTGCAGAGCTCGCACCTCCAGCGCATGGAGACTCTCGAGCAACGCGTTCCGCCCGGCATCACTATCTGCCATGGTTGGTGGTCACTCCTCTTCCGCTTCAAAGCCAAAACCGGTACTCAGATTTTATTCGCCTCAAGATCCATGAATCCTGCCTCAACTGAAAACCGCGCGCTCCTGGACCCCGGCCGGCCCCAGGGTGCCCTGCCTCTCCATCCGTCGCTATCCCTACATCCGTGGTACTGATGCCGGCGGG